>JASHZC010000356.1 GCA_030042755.1 Vulcanimicrobiota bacterium
TTGTTGTCGTACGCGACTTGTCCGACGTAGAAGGTGTTGCCCGTGTCGGGATCCTTGCGGAAGAACTGTGGCTCGACCGGAAGCGCGTCGGTGTGGTAGATAATTTGATAGAATGTGCGCGTCGATAGATCGACCGAGCGCGGCGCGACGAATTCGTTGATGCCGTACGAAATCAAAAACATCGCAATGCCGAAAAGCACCGGCGCGAGCGCAATCCGCATCACCGAAATGCCCGACGTCCGCATCGCGGTAATCTCGTTGTCGCCCATCACGCGTCCCATCGCCAGCAGCGCCGCGAAAAGGCAGCCGAACGGAAATGCCATCGGCGTCGCCTGCGGAATGCGGAAGAGAACGAACCGCAGCACCAGAAAGAACGGTGCGTGCTGGTTGATGATGTAGTCGGCCGCGAGAAAGAAGATGTTCAGCGCCCAGAAGAGCAAGAACGCGCCTAACGCAAAAAGGAACGGCCCCGTCATCTCGTGGAGCAGGTAGCTGTCGAGTATCGGCACGCGCAGCAGCTCGCCCAATCCGACACGGGGAAGCGGCTGCCGATGCGTCAGGGTCGCCATGCGCCGATTATGCCCGCGAAGTTAGTAGCTGCGGTACGCGTTGAGCACCCGCGTTACGTAGGCCCGCGTCTCCGCATAAGGAGGAACGCCGTGGTAGCGATCGACCGCTCCCGGCCCGGCATTGTAGGCCGCAACCGCGAGCGTCACGTTGTCGTGGTAGCGGTCGAGCAGCGAGCGGAGATAACCGGTGCCGCATTGCACGTTCTCGGTTGGGTCGAAGGGGTTGGCGATCCCGCAGTGCGCCGAGGTGCCGGGCATCAGCTGCATCAGCCCCTGCGCGCCGGCAACGCTGACGGCCGAGGGATTGCCGGCCGATTCGGCCATCAGGACCGCGTGAACCAGCCCGACGGGAACGCCGTTGGCCTGCGAAGCGCCGTTCTCGAGCGAGCGGATCTCCATCGGATCGAGCGACCCCTGCGAAGCGTACGGCAGATAGCCTGCGCCGCTGCAACCGCAGAGCAGGGTTACGAGGCCGCAGATTCCGACCAGTCGCCTCATCGCACCTCAAAAAGAAATCATCGCCCGCAACGCTCCTTATGGAGGCTCCAAGCTCGCTCCGCCTTTCTGCCCGTGCCGGGACGAGGCCTGGCCGTTCCCGGCGAAGCAAGCGAGCAAACGAGAGCGCCGCGAGAGATTCCATGCTAAAGGCGCAGCCTGTTCCTTTCCTGAGGGGCTCGGTGTCGAGCAAGATTCGGATGGGCGGGCGATGATTCGCGGGCTATCGTAGGGTCATGAGCCAGAGAACCGTGACGCTGCAGTATCTGCCGATTCCACATGAGATTGCCCAAGAAGCTCGCACGACGCGCACCGATCGCTTCGGCCACGCGCTGCACGTGACGAAGGAACGAGCGCCTTGCCGTCTCTGTCTGCGCATCCCGCAGCAGCCCGTAGATTTGATCTTGCTGTCATACCAGCCCTTGCCCGACACGAGTCCGTACGCGGAGATCGGACCGATCTTCATTCATGCCGCCGGCTGCGAGCCATACGCGCAGCAAGAGAGCTTTCCGCAGGATTTCGCGCCGCGCACGCTGGTGTTGCGCGCGTACGGCCAACGCGGAGAAATCGTCGACGCGGTGGTGGCGCAGCCTGGACAAGCCCCAAGGCGCGCAGCAGAGTTCTTGAGCGATCCACGCGTTGCCGAGGTCCACGTGCGTCACGACTCCTATACGTGCTTCGACTTCAAGATCGTGCGCGGATCATGAGCACCGCCGAGCGCATCCGGGATGCTTGCCGCTACATGGAGCACCATAGCGACGAGCCGCTTCGTCTCGATGACCTCGCAGAGCGCGCAAAGATGAGCCGCTATCACTTTGCGCGCAGCTTTAAGAGCGTCGTCGGCGTTACGCCTAAGCAGTATCTCGCCGGAGTTAGGCTGCGGAACCTCAAGAACGGTTTGGCTGAAGCCAAGCCGATCGACGCGGCGATCTACGATGCAGGCTACGGTTCCCCCAGCCGCGTCTACGAGGGCGCCGCCGCAAATTTAGGAATGACGCCGGCACAATATCGGCGCGCCGGCGAAGGCGTTTCGATCTCGCACGCGACCCTCGACACGCCGGCCGGCTTGATGATGATCGCGGCGACCGATCGCGGCATCTGCTTCGTTGGGTTCGGCGATTCGGAAGCGCAGCTGGTGGAGCGCTTGCGCGGCGAGTATCGCAACGCCGCGATCGAACCGATGCGCGATCGCGGACATCCGCAGTTCAAAGCGTGGGTCGACGCAATCGCGCGCCACCTGCGCGGCGAGCAACCGCATCTCGACCTCCCGCTCGACATCCGGGCGACGGCTTTCCAAATGCGCGTCTGGAAGTACTTGCAGCAGATCCCGTACGGCGACGTGCAATCGTACTCCGAGGTGGCCGTCGCGATCGGGGAGCCCAAGGCGGCGCGAGCCGTGGCCCGCGCCTGCGCGAGCAATCCGGCGGCGGTCGTCATTCCGTGTCACCGCGTGATTCGCGCCGACGGCGCGGGCGGGGGATACCGTTGGGGTCTGCCTCGCAAACGAGCGCTGATCGACGGCGAACGCGCTCACCGAGACGTTGGTCGCAGTTAGACAAGCATCGCCTCTCCGACCGCCTTTTCTTCGTCCCAGATACTCCCTTCGGCAATCAGTCTCGCAGTACGCTCCTCGCCCAACGCACGGTGGAGCGAGGCCAGCATCTTGGTGCGCTCCTGCTCTTCGGAATACTCGCGTGGGACCTCCAGCGCTTGCAAACGCGTGTCGACGTAGCCTAACAGAAGGCCTGCGTTGAGGAGGTCGCCGCGATGTTCGCTCGCATCGACCTCGGATTTTAAGGCCATTGTCGCGGCTAAGCGCTGAAGCGCGAATGCTATCGCAACATCATATTGGGCGTCGAGCGCAGCGGCAAGCGCCTGCGTTCCGGCGAGATGCGCCTCGTCGTAGCGCTCCAGACTCAAAAGATACGCGGTAATGTTGGACAGAACCATCGCAACGAGGCGGGTCATCCCGAACGCGCGATAGGTACCGAGTGCCTCGCTCGCCAACGCGAGCGCCGCCTTGGAATCGCCGCCGCGAAACTCGCGCTCCGCTGAGTTTACGATGACGTCGGCAGCCGCGCGATCCGCGCCGATCGCGCGATAAATCGCCAAAGCTTCAGCCTGAAGCGGCACTTCGGCGTCCGGATCTCCGGCGACGCGCCGCGCAAACGCCAGTCCTTGTAGCGCGAATGCCGAGAGCCGCTTGGCGCCCAGACGCCGCGCCTCAGCCAAGGCTTGCGTTAGCAAGCCTTCGCCTTCGGTTGCCCTGCCAAGCTTCACCATGGCCGTGCCTAAGAGTTCCTGAGCATACGCAGCCTTTATCGGATCGGTAACCACCCGATAGCGCGCCAGAGCCCGCTCGGCGGCGATGTGACTCGCTTTATACTGCGATAGCGTTGCGGCAAGCCATGCCTCAGTCAAATCCAGAGCCGCCACCACCGACGCGGGCGTCTCGTCGGCGGCACGCTCGCGCGCAAGCTTCACCCACTGTCGTCCCTCGGCCGCCGCCAGGTACCCCCACACCGGACGCAGTACCGCGGCCAGGCGCTGTCCGAGCAGTACGTCGCCTCGCGCTCCTAAGGCCCAGCTTAGCGCTGCACGAAAGTTCTCTAAGTCCAGAGTCGCCTCGTCCAGCAAAGGACGATCGGGCGTAGTCGCCCATCGCCGCTCCAGATCTTCGGCGAGCGCGAGAAACGCCGTCGCATGGTCACGCGCTGCACGATCGTACTCCATGGTGCCGGCTATGCGTTCGCGGGCGTACTCGCGTGTCGTCTCGAGCAGCCGGTAGCGAGTAGAGCTTTCGTGCGGGCATGCCTGAACGAGCGATTTGTTCACGAGCGAACCAAGCTTCTCGAGAACGGACGTCGCGTCGAAGCTCTCGTCGGAACATACCGAGGCGGCTAGTTCGAGCGTGAAGTCTCCTGCAAAGATCGAAAGATTGCGAAATACCCGCCGCTCGCGATCGCAGAGCAGGTCGTAACTCCAATCGATAAGTGCTCGCACCGTACGGTGTCGGGGTAAAGCGCTCGGATCTGCGGAGGCCAACAGCCGAAACCGCTCGTCCAATTTCTGCGCAAGCTGCTTTGGCGAAAGCGTCGTAACCCATGGGGCAGCCAGCTCGAGCGCCAGCGGTATACCGTCGAGGCGGCGACATATCTCAGCAATATAGCAAGCGTTGTCGGCACTGAACTCGAAATCGCTCTTTGCGGAGCGCGCTCGATCGACGAAGAGTTGCACGGACCCAATGTCTCGCAGCCGATCGACCGTAAGATCCTCGGATGCCGGTGGCAGATCCAGCGATGTAACGCGGAATACCTGTTCGCCGTGGACGCGAAGCGGCTCGCGGCTCGTCGCCAAGACGCTGACGCGCGGGCATGCGCGCAGGATGGCAGCGACGACCGATCTCGCTTCGTCGACGACGTGCTCGCAGTTGTCAAGGAGCAGCAACAGACGCTTACGTTTCAAGTAGGCGAGCATCGCATCGAGGGCGGGTCGGTTGCGCGAGACTTGAACGCTTAGCGTTTCCGCAATGACGTTGCAGAGAAGGGAAGCATCCGAGATCGACGCCAGTTCGACCAGCCACGCGCCGTCGGGGTAGTCTTCGAGCGTTTGCGCGCCAACCTGAGTGGCGCAGCGAGTCTTACCGACGCCGCCGGTTCCCACCAGCGTGACCAGGGGGTGGGACCGGAGCAGCTCCTTGATCTCGGCCACGTCTCGATCCCGGCCTACGAAGGAAGTAACTTGCGGCGCAAAGTTATTCGGGAAAAGCTCTGCGATCGACAGGTCGTGCTTTTGTCTTCGAGGTCTGCGAGATCGAGCGAGCCTTGCCACTTCATCAAACTCGAGTCGGGTATCCTCATCGAGCGCCAGAGCACCGGCCAACAGGTCGAGCGTTGCCTGGTACGGAGCACGGCGCGCGCCTCGCTCGAGCATGCTGATGGCATCTGAACTGACGCCTGAAAGCTTAGCAAGGTCGTCTTGCGACAAGCCGGCCGCAATGCGATGGCGCTTCAACAGGCGAGCCACGTCTTCGGGCATTCCCGAACGCCGCTTCGGCAGATCTCCCAATGCGTCCCGGCGCCGACTAACCGAGATAACCGTACGACTGTCGGTGGTATAGCCTGGTCCAGAACGCTATATTTCCTCCCGTGAAGGCGATCGCAGTATGCGCGGCCCTCGTCTCGGCAGCGTTCTTCGGGCTTAACGCCATCGGCTCCAAGGTGCTCTATGCGCCGAGCGCGCCTGCGCACTTCGACGCGGTGAGCTTGTTCGTCGCTCGCGGCGTCTGGTCGCTACCGCTTTTCCTCGTCCTAGCGATCTTGACGCGCCCTCGTCCGTTGCCGTCATGCAGTAGGAAGGATTTTGCGCTCTTTGGGTTCTGCGGTCTTATGTACGGGCCTGGGACCAATGCCCTCTCCGCTCTCGGCGCAAGTCTCACGAGCGGAGCGCATGCGGTCTTACTGCTTAGCCTCTTTCCGCCGCTCGCATCGGTTCTCGCCGCGATTACGTTACGCGAGCGACTCGCCCTGATCCGCATCGTCGCAATCGTCATCGGGATCGTCGGTGCAGCAACGCTGACGTTTGGGCGACCCACCAGCGGATCATCGCCCGTTGGTGACATGCTCTCGGCGTCGTTCATTCTCTCATGGGCACTTCTGACGGTTGGGATTCGCAAGCTCGACGCAGGCTATCCGCCACTCTTTGTCGTCGGCGTTTTCGGGACGATCGGGGCGATGCTTCTTGGCCTGATTGGCGTGATGGCCGGCAGGATGGATGCCGTGTCGATTCCGCTCCGCAACTTCGATCCGGCGACCATCATCTGGTTTGACTTCGAGCTCGTCCTATTGCTTTCTGTCGGTGGGCAACTCTTACAGGGCGTCGCGTTGCGAACGATCCCGGTCGCCTTGGTAACCGCCCTAACCTCGTATGGCTCAATCCTCGTGGGACTCGTCGGCGCGCTTGCCATTCTGCATGAACAAATCACCGTATGGATACTTGTCGCCGGCAGCCTACTAGCGGTCGCCCTTGCGCTGTCGATCGTTCCGGAGAACGTGTTCGCCGGACCAAAGCCGGGCCTGGCGACACCGGCGAAAGCGTGATGGTGAACTTTCCAGCGGGCTTCCACTGCCTGCCCGCCTACATCTCCGGAGACGACGAAGCCGCGCTGCTCGATGAGGTTCGAACCATCCTCGCTTGCGCCCCGCTCTTTGAACAGTCAATGCCGAAGACCGGCGTTCCGCTCAGCGTCCGGATGAGCAACGCAGGCGCGTACGGGTGGGTCGCCGATCGCGATTCTGGTTATCGCTATCAGAAAACGCATCCCATTACCGGAATGCCATGGCCTCCGATTCCGGAACCGCTTTTGAGGATTTGGAGCGATCTCACCAACGAAATACTGCGGCCGAACCTCTGCTTAGTGAACTACTACGACGCTCAGGCGCGCCTTGGCCTTCATCAAGATCGAGGCGAGTCGAGTCTTGCCGCGCCCGTAGTTTCCATCTCACTGGGTGATGATGCAACATTCGTGCTGGGAGGTCTCTCTCGTAAGGACCCCGTGCAACGTTTTACCATCCACTCTGGTGACGTCGTGTGGTTCGGAGGCCCGTCGCGTCTGGTGTTTCACGGCGTCGAGCGCATACGGTTCGGGACGTCTAACGCGCTCGAGAGAGCAGGCTTCCCGGCCGGCGGACGGATCAACCTTACGTTACGGCGCGTTGATCGTAGCGATTAGGACATGTCACTCTCACGACAGGTAGGTGCAAAATGAACACAACCAAAGACGATATCGCAGCAAACATCGCAGCGGCGCTCACCCCACCGAGCGGGGGAAACTCGCGCGCGCTAAGGGTCGTAGCTGAGAGCAATACGATGGTCTGGAACGCGGTTGTTGCCTACAACCGCCGCGTCTACGTCGCCGGTCCACGCTGGGCGGGCGGATTCCCTTCGATGGCTCGACTCGATGCGCAGGGTCAACCCGCGCCATATCCGGACGCAGCTTGGAACAACTGGAAGAAAGGCGATCCGACGGACGCAACGTTCGTTAATGTAAATGCCCTACATTTCGACGGAGTCGG
>JASHZC010000004.1 GCA_030042755.1 Vulcanimicrobiota bacterium
TAGGCTTGCGTCTCCTGCAAGTCCACATCGAAACGGTCGTACTCTTCAAGCAGCTTCGTCGCCAACGCCGCGGTCGCTGCCACGTCTTGGCGGTTGTAGTCGATGTAGAGCGGCGTAATGACGCCGTGACGTTCGACGGTCAGTTTGCCCTGTTCCACGCCGAAAGCTTTGCAGGCGGAGTCCAGGGTGTGGCCGCGATCGGTCAGTACGAATGCCAGCGTGCGCAGATCGAGGAAGTGGCCGCGGAACTTCGAGTCCTCCGGTTCACCGGTCGGCGAGCCTTCCGGAATCAGATCGACGGGATCGGGGTCGCGCGCGCCGGTAAAGCCCTTCAAGGCACGTTTACTGTCGATGTGCTTGATCGCGATGCGCGGCCGATACTTATTAATCCGCCGTACGCCGTGCTTGTCCTCATAATCCCAGAGTGCGAGAGAGAAGCCGCCTGCGAACCGCTTATCCTTCGGTAAACCCCAACCGGTGGCCAGACGCGACAGATCGAACGGCAGATTGAAGCCCACGATCAGGCAGCGGCCGTCAAAGCCTGCGGTGTACAGCTTTTCGAGAAACTCCCGGCGCGTGAGCAGGAGCAGGCGTGGAACGCCGCGCCGCCGATCGGTCGCGGCCGCGTGCGTGCGCACATAGGCTTCGAGCTTGGCGCGATCAGTGCGCGAAAGATCGTCACCGTAAAAGAGGCCTTCTTCGAGGCAGATCCCGTCCTCGTAGTAGCGGTAGCTGCCGAAGGTGAGGGCCTGAGCGGTATCGGTGCGCGTTTCCGTATCGAAGACAAGCATGCGTGGCGGGCGACGCCAGTGGCGCAGTTTCCTGCGTTCGCGCTCGCCAAGGTCCGGCCGCGGATAGACCCGGATCGCGAGCTTCAGCGGATCGGGTGTTACGCCGGCTGCCATCCCTCGAAATCCGTCCCTTTCCACCAGAGCCCACCGTGGTGCTCGCGCAGCCACGCATCGAGCTTGCGAAGAAACTCGGCAAGATAGTGCATGCCTCGCACGATCAGATGCTCGATGAACTCGGCAAGGCCGTCAAGGAATCCCGCAGCTGCCAGTAGCGGACTGCCATCGGGATTCGGGAGCGCGCCGGGCGGCCACTCGTATTGCGCGTCGCTGAGTGTACGGTGATCCATAAGCGAAACCTCGACGGTGATCGGCGAGTTGGCTTTGCCGCCGATGTGGTGCGTCTCCATCGTCTTCCTACCTTTCTTGAGCGCGTAACATGGGCGGCAGCGTTTTGGGCGGCTGTTGCACACGAGCATGTTGGCGCGTCCTTCGCCGCAGTCTACGCAGAGCGCGCCTTCGCCCACGCGCCGCTGGGTCTTCGCTCTGCGCGCGCCGGAGCTGATCGGATCATTCGACCGGCTCGCCACTAGCCGGCCCTCGCGTAGAGCGACTGAAACGAGAGCACGCCGGCCGAGCCGAGTCGTTCCAGTTCGTCCAGATCGGTGAGCAGCGGGATCGTCTTGCCCTCGGCGTCGGTGATGGTCACGCCGCGGAACCGTGCGAGTTCGCTGTCGTCACCGGTCGCCAGAAATAGATCGACCGCGTTCCAATATTCGGCGATGAGCGTGGCCGCACGTGAGTCCGTGGTCGCGATCTCCGCCAGGCCGTCGGGCGTCGGCAGGATGAGCACGCGGAGCAAAGTGTCGCGAGCGCGGGCTGCGTACGTGCCGCGCTCGGTCTTGCGCAGCGCGCCCTTGGCATGGCGCAAGACGGTCGCGGGCGCGACCCCCTGCTCGCGCGATGCCTGCCGGAGTGAGACCTTCGCGGTCCGCATCTCGAAGAGAACCTTGACCGCTTTCTTCTGGACCTCGCGGCGACGCTCGGGCTGCGCGAAGTACTGCGCTGGAGTGCGAGGCTTGCGGACACGCTTCCCTTGACCTGCGCGCCGCTTTGGCTTACGCTTTGGCATGGCTGTGAAATCCTTGAGGCCTGGTCGAGTGCAATCGCCAGGCCTCCGTCATTGGTGACACTAGGGGCTTTCGGTTTCCGCCGCCTTGCGGAAGTAGTAGGCCTTGCCAGATTTGACGAGCTTGGTGTTGGCGATCGGCCCGCGCTTTGCGATATGTGCGGCAGCCGCCTGAAGCTCGGCGTCGCGCTTCTCGTTGGCTTGCAGCGTGATGATCTCGTCCGGCCGCCCGTCGTTCGGTGAGACGGTGGCCGCCCAGCGGTCCGCCCCCTCGTAGCCGGCGTTCTCCTGGTAGTCGATCGCCTTGATGGTAAAGACGAGATTCTTGGAAAGGTACTCGTCCTTATCGGCATAAGGCGTTGCGCTGGAGAAGGAAAACTCGGTCTCCTCGCGCGAGGTCCTCGCGCCCTCGGCGCGAGTCGTATGCGATTTCATTGGTCGTGATTTCCTTTCATGATGTGTCGTTGGTTTAGTGATGGGAGACGAAGCTGATCATGCTTGCGGTGGCGGCATGTTGCGCCAAGCGAACCAGAACGTAAGTGCGATGAAGCCCACAAAGGCGGCGAGGCCAATCCAGCCGGCGATCTCTGAGCCCTCGCTCGCGTCGCCCGGTGGCTCGCACCACTCGCCCTTCATCGGGCGCGGATCATCCTCAAGCTCGCGGGCGATCCGCCGGACCGTCCAATCGCTGCATCCCACCTCGCGGGCGATCGCGCGGAACGAAAGCCGCGAGTCTTGGAGCAGCTGCTCGATGTGGCGACGGTCAACCGGGCCGCTCACGGCGCGACACCGAGTCCGTCGCCGATCTCTTCGAACATGCGCTCGGCGTCATCACCGAAGGTGCGCCGCAGCCGTTCGAGATCACGTGGGCTGGCCGCCAGGCGGCCTTGTTCAAGGTAGCCCAGCGTCAGATGGCTCATCCCGAGGTGTCGGGCCGCTTGCGCCTGCGTCAGGCCCTTAGAAAGCCGCCATAGCCTCAACCGCAACAAATCCTTACTCCCATTCTGTGGACTAAAAGTGGCGACGGCTTCAGTATATCTGGGAAGTAAGGCTCCCGTCAGGGAATAATACCGGTATGGAAGGATTACTCCCCGGGAGTCCGGCCGAACGGGCTCGCCCTGGTTCCCGCAGCTATGCCGGCCTCCAGCAGCGCGTCGAGTTCGTCCGATGGTTGGCAGACCACGTAGCTCGGTCCGGGCTCAGCCACAAGCAGATCGCGCGCGAGCTATGGCCCGAGAGCGCCGAGGCGGCAACGACGCATCAAATAAAGCTGTATACGGAGGTGCGATGGACCAAAGCGGGGCCGAAGGTAACACTTCCAGCTCCGGCGACGCTCCGACGGCTTTGCAAGCTCCTGGACATTCCTTGGACCGAAGCCTTCGCCAACGCGGGCTACTACCGCGAGTTACTTCAGGCTTTGGGCGATCTCGCCGATCTCGGCTTCAAGTGGTACGCGGAAGATCGCGCCAACGGTCTTCTTCGTGAGAGTGTTCGCACTGAGGACGTCAGCCAAATCGGTGGCGAACCGGTTGGCTCAGCCTTCGAACGGCCGGAGTTTGCCGACCGTTACATCATCGGCTATTGGGAAGAAGGCCCGTACGATCCGCCGGAGATCACCTTCAACGAACAAGCCGATGCGGACGAGATCGAGTACATGAAGGAGTGGGTCCGCCAAGACGCAGCCCAGCCTAGGCGAATCAGGACGATCGTTCCAAAGCCACTTGCTGTCGCGGTCCTTATTGCAACGGTGGGATTTCCGCGCCGCGGTGATCTTTACAAAGACGAATCGGTGAGCTATGCAGCGGAGTTGTTAAAGCCGGCGACGTGGCTCATTGATCTTGCTGAGGAGCAGTCGCAGCTTCAGGGTCTGCCGCCGTTGTTGCAGAGAGCCGATGACGCGCTCAAGGATCGGCTTCTCTCGCTTGAACTCAAGCGCGTGATTGCAGCAGAATACACCGTTGCCTGGGCGGGTCAGCAGTCGTCACTGTACACGCACACGGCGCGGCTTGCAGCAATGCGCCGATTTGGCGTTGCCGGTTCGACCGAGTCTAGCCCTCAAACAGAAGAGCAACTTCCCGACATTCGAAGGGCGGCGCTCCCCTCACCTGAGCTCTTTAAGCCAGGCGCACTCAATGACACCGTAACAAACTAAAGATGCCCCCGGCCGCGCTAACGGCCGGAGGCGTTGCACCCGGAGGATTGAGCTCCAGATGCTAAAGCAGAACTTTACGCCCTTGTATACCCCGCTGCAAGTCCGCGCCGGCGTTTTGGTCGTGGACGGCTTCGGCATTGCGCTGCGCGTGCTGTATGGCAAGCTGCGCGTGGACGATGGGATCGGCCGGCAACGGCGATCGCTCGTCCTCGATCGCGCGGGCAGCGGCCTCGAACGCTTGGTGCTGATCGGCAAGGCGGGCTTGGTCACGCTGGAGGCATTGGCGTGGCTGCGGGCGATCGGCGCGGCGTTCGTGCAGATCGGCCGCGATGGCGAGGTCCTCGCGCACTCGTTTCCTTACATGTACGACGGACACCCGATTCGCCGCGCCCAAGCCCTCGCGGTCGCCAACGGCTTGGACCTCACAATCGCCCGCGAGCTGATCGCCGCCAAGCTGGACGGCCAACGCCAGATCCTGGTACGGCTTGGCGCTGATCCTCGCGAGCACGACAAGCTGCGAGGCGCGGTCGATGCGGCCGAGTCGATCGAGCGCGTGCGCGTGATCGAGGCTACGGCTGCGGGGCTGTACTTCAGCGCGTTCCGCGACGTGCGGATTCACTTCCGCGATCGGGACCTCGCACGCATTCCGGCGCGTTGGCTGCGTGCTGACTCTCGCGCCTCAGTTTTGACCGGTGCGCCTCGCGCAGCAACGTCGGTATTGAATGCAATGAGAAACTACGTCCTCGCTTGCTGCGAGGCAGAAGCTCGGCTCGCGTTGCTCGCACACGGACTTGATCCCGCGATGGGCGTCCTCCATGCCGATCAGCGCAACCGCGATTCCTTTGCGCTGGACGCCATGGAGCCGGTGCGAGCCGAGGTGGATGCCTTTCTCCTCGATCTGCTCGAAGATCGCGTCTTTACCGCGCGAGACTTTGCCGAGCTTCCGAACGGTGTTTGCCGTATTGCGGCCCCCTTGACGCATGAACTTGCACTGACGTTGCCGCATTGGCGCGAATGCCTGCGCCCGATCGCGGCGAACCTCGCACAACGATTCCGCGAGCCGTTCGCAACGAGACGCACAAAGTCAGGACCGGCCAAGTCAACGCTGCTCGCAACACCTCGCAAAGCCTCGCAGCCGCGACCGTACGCAACGCGCAAATGGCGCGCACCCACGGTCGAAGCGCGCCCAGCGTCGCCGATCGCCTGTGCCATGTGCGGTGAGCCGGTGCTCAAACGCAGACGCCGGCATTGCGAGGCGTGTATGCCCAAGGCGCGACGTGAGCATGGACTCCGTGCGATGGCCGCGGCTCGCAAAGCCCTCGCCGCGCAATCCGCGGCGGGCAACGATCCACGCCGCGCAGCCGCCGTGAACCGCGCGCGAGGCGAGGCGATCAGCGAGGCGCATCGCGGCAATCGCGGCTGGGCGCGCGAGCATCCAGGCCAGCGCGACGAAGCATGGTTCAAGCGCGCGATCGCGCCGAGGCTCGACGGTTTCTCGCTGCGGGAGATCGCCGACGCGACGGGCTTGTCCCTCGCGGCCTGCTCGCGTATCCGCGCTGGGGCGAAGGTTCCGCATCCGCGGCATTGGGCGGCACTGCGCGACCTCGTTCGTTTATAATCCCGCTGGAACTCCCAGGCGAAGCGTAGAATGTTACCCCTGTGGAGGGTTGTCACCAGGCATGAAAGGGATCGAGCTCTGTCGGCGTCCTCTCGCGACGCTTTGCGTCGTTGCTGCATGCGTTGGCTGTGGCCGCAAGTTTACCGAAGACCTCGCATTTCAAGCACCGCAGGGCTGGGTCTATGCGGCAGTGCCCAACGGTGGCGAGGTGTGGGTCAAGCCTGGTGGGTCGAAGGAATCAATCATGGCGCAGGCCACGGACAGTCCGCTCCCGCAGCGCCAGCCAGACTGGAAGGACATCACCATCTGTGGCAATCATTCCGCGGTGCTCATGATTCAAACGAACAACCCCGGCCAGATCTGGGAGGGCGTGAGCACAACCTGGGGTTCCGAACGATATATGGCCGTGTATGTTCGGCCCACAGGCTCTGCACCCGATCCAAACGCGGAATCTGCGATCCGGTCGTTATGCTTAAAGACGTCGTGAGTCGGGGTCTGGTCCGGCCATGAGATCAAATCGCGTTGTGCTAAGCGTCAGCGCCGCTGCATTGCTCGCAGGGTGCGGCGGATCGCAGCTGCCGATCGGCGCGCCAGGCACGATGCCACAATCAAAGGCGAG
>JASHZC010000040.1 GCA_030042755.1 Vulcanimicrobiota bacterium
GCCGCGCAAGCCGCCGCCATCGGGGTTTCGCTTGACGAAGCCGATGCGCTGCTCGAGCGACAGACGCATTTCGATCCCACGTTTGCGCGCTTCGTTGCTTGGTGCGAAGAGCGTGGCGTCGAGCTTACCGTGCTTTCGTCGGGAGTAGAGCCCTTGATCCATCGCGCATTTCAACGCAACGGGCTCGGGCGCGTGCGCGTGCTCGGCAACGGTATCGTAGCCTCACCGGATGGCTGGCGCTTCATCTTTCGCGATGAGTCGGACAACGGGCACGACAAGGCCGCGGCCGTGCGACGCGCGCGCGAAGCGGGATCGCACACCATCTACATCGGCGATGGACCTTCAGATTTCGAAGCGGCGTTGGCCGCTCACGAACGATATGCAAAAACCGGACGCCCGCTCGAACAGCATCTGCGCGAGCTCGGCATCCGGTTCGTTGCGTTTACGTCGTTCGACGACGTGCGCGAACGCTTAGCGGCTACACTCCCGAGTTGATCTCGCTCAAGTGAGCGATGCGATCGTCGACGAATTGCATCGCGCGCCGTAATTGCGGATCGGTCTTCGGGTCGCCGAAGCGCGCAGTGCGTGGTTCCGCGATCACGATGTCGGGCTCGATGCCAAGGTGGTTGATGTCGCGATTGTGTGGCGTGAGATAGCGCGCCGTCGTGATCTTTACCGCCGATCCGTCGGGCAGCGGATAGATCGTCTGTACGACGCCTTTACCGAACGTCTTCGTTCCGATTAGCGTTCCGACGCCACTGTCTTGAATCGCGCCGGAGGTGATTTCCGATGCCGATGCCGTGTACTGATTGACGAGCACCGCGAGCGGCATCGGTTGAATTGCCATCCCGTTCGCTTCGAGGGTAGTGATGTTCGATCCACGCGACTCGACCGACACGATCGGCCCGGATGCGATGAACTCCGAGCTCACGCCAACGGCCGCGTTGAGATATCCGCCGCCGTTGTTGCGCAGATCCATGATTATCGCGCGCGCGCCCTTCTTCTGCAGACGATCGAGCGCCGTCGAAAGTTCGGTGGCCGTGTCCTTGCCGAACACCGTCAATGCGACGTAGCCGATGTTGCCCGGAAGCATCTTGTCGAAGACACTCAGCTGGTGAATCTTCGCACGTGTGAGTACGAATGGCGGAAGCGTCTTTCCGTTGCGTTGCACGGTGATCGTCACCTTCGTGCCTTCTTTGCCGCGAAGGTGCGCGCTCGCGTGATCGGTCGTCCAGCCTTTGGTCGATTGGCCGTCGATGGCGGTAATCAAGTCGTCTTGCTGAATCCCGGCTTTGTCGGCCGGCCCCCCGGGGACGATGTCACTCACCGCGATGTACTTGCTCGGATCGTCTTCTTCTATGACGATGCCGGTTCCACCGAAATCCGAACCGTCAAGCCCGGTGTTGAGCTCGGCGTAGTCCTTTGGATCGAGGAACACCGTGTAGCGATCGTGCATCGAATTGAGCATGCCGGTGATGGCGGCGTACGTAAGGTCGGTCGACGAAATGCGCTTGCTTGCGATCCGTCCGGCATTCTCGACTTCGAGATCGATCGCGCGCACGTTCGCGTCGTCGCTTTGCGCATGCAACGCCGGAAGCGTCTTGTCGATATGGTGTTTGTACAGTTCTTCTTGAATGCCGAAGCGAGCGCCGTCGAGGACGTCTTCGACGTTGACGTGCTTGTAGAACTCCGTCGTAAGATCGTGATAGCTCGTCGCGATTTCGCCGGCTTCCGTTGCGTTGAGCGTAGACGGTGTGGTCGTTGCCGCGTTTGCGACGGGAAGTCCGATCAGCGCCGCGCCGATGCCGCCGGCCAAAACGAGGGAGAGAAATCGGTTCATGTGTTGCTCTATTTCAGGAGAGTGTTTAGTTCGGCCTTAGCAGCGGCGAGCTGTTTGTCGGCGGGCGTATCGAGAACGACTTCGTCGTTTTGTGGAACGACGATGTCCGGCGTGAGACCCTTGTGCTGAATCTCGCGCCCGAGCGGCGTAAGGTAGCGCGCCGTTGTGATCTTGAGCGCGCCGCCGTCGGGCATGTCGTAAATGCTCTGGATGACACCCTTTCCGAAAGTCTTCGTACCTATAACCTTAGCCAGGTGATAATCCTGTAACGCGCCGGTCGTGATCTCGGATGCGCTCGCCGTATAGTGATTGACCAGGATGACGAGCGGTTGCACGCCCCCAAGCGCGTCACCGAGCGCCTCCTGGACTTGGCGGTGCCCCTGGCGATCGATGGTCGAAACGATCGTTCCCTGCGGAATGAAGTAGCTGGAGATCTTGATGGCTGCGTCGACCAAACCACCGCCGTTGAAGCGCAGATCGAGAATGTATCCCTTGGCGTTGTGCTGCTTTCCGTAGATCAGCGCGTCGCGGATTTCGTCGGGCGAGGTCGCGCCGAAGTCGGACAGGCGAATGTACTCGTACCCATCTTCCATCTTCTTGGTGACCGTGGGCACGTGGATGATCGCGCGGACGATGTCGAAGCGCCGATTTGTCGACGTCTTGTAGACGTGCGTCTGGAGTACGACGTGCGAGCCCGACTCGCCACGAATCCAGCGCTCGACTACGTCGAGCGGCACGCCGCGAACTTTGCGCCCATCGACCGTATCGACGATAGTGCCGGGCTTCATTCCGGCCAGTGCTGCGGGCGCGCCCTCGATGGGGTCGAGGACGACTTCGCCGTCTCGCAACTGCAAAATGTAGACGCCGATCCCGCCAAAATCTCCGCCCTGTAGCGTCTCGTTCAGGCTCTGAATCTCTTTGGGCGTCAGGTAAACCGTATACGGATCGCCGACCGAGTCCATGACGCCGCTAAGCGCGGTTTCCGTAAGATTGGTTTGCGCGCTTGGTCCGAGATGCGCGCCGTACGTGTGCTCCGCGTACGTTACGACATCGGCAAGGTGTTGCGCATCTTGTTCGGGATCGCCGGTAGCAAGCTCGGACGGAAGCGACGGATGGTCGATGTGATTCCCACGCAAATATTTGGTGAGCTCTTCGGCCTCGCCGCGAAACGGCGTCTGCGGATCGAACGGAAGGTAATATTCCGTGTCGAGATGCGTGAGCGCTTTGTCGAGGAGATCGGCCGGCGCAACGTTCGGATCCGCGCCGTCGCTTCCGAGGTCGATCGCGTCACCGACGCTCACGCTCACGACGCGCTGCGCGGAAGCAGGCCGCAAGCTGTGCGCTACGACGAAGAGCGCCCCCGCGAGCGCGAGGACGAGAACGACGAGCGCGGCTGATAGCGCACGAGACTTACCGGTCATGGGATCGATCATACCCGCCTACCTTAACGACGGGTGGGGCAGTTCCCGTTTCGGCTACGGACGTAGCCGCGGAGCCGGGTCGACCGGTTTACCGGCGATTCGAATCTCGAAATGGACGTGCGGACCGGTACACTCCCCCGTGCAGCCGACCGCACCGATGGCCTGCCCCTGCTTGATCTGCTGGCCGACGGAAACGTAGATCGCGGAGAGGTGCCCGTATCCGGTCGAGTAGCCCCCGCCGTCGTCTATCAAAATGTAGTTTCCGTAGCCGCCATACCACTGCGCGAGAATCACCGTTCCGCCGGCCGATGCCTGGATCGTCGTCCCCATCGGCGCCGCAATGTCGAGACCTTGATGGAATTCCGGCCCACCGCCAAACGGGTTCGAACGCCAACCGAAGGGCGAGGTGACCGGTCCGGAGACGGGCCAAATGAAGTCGCCGCGGCCGGTGCGCGGGACCTCACCGGCGATACCCTCCGCGCGGCGCTGCGCTTCGAGCTCGCGTTCGCGCTCCTGGATCATGGACTCGAGCTGCGCCTCTTCGGTGGCCGAGAGATCCTCGATCTGCGCGACTTCGGAAGCGACGCTCCGCCGCTGCTGATCGGCGACGGCGACCAGGTTGCGTTTCTCGTCGGCGAGCGAAGCCAACTGATTGCGCGCACGCTGCTGCGCCTGTTCCTGATCGTCCAACTGCATTTGCGTGCGCTGCAACGCGGCTTGCACGTCGGCAACGCGCTGTGCCGCTGCGCGTCGCTCGCGCACGGCGGTTTCGTTCGCGCCGATCAGCAAACGTAAGTCTTCCCAGCGCTCGACGAACTCGGTGAACGTGCGCGCGGAGAGCAACACCGAGGCGTAGCTGAGATCGCCGTTCTCGTAAATGTCTACGAGGCGACGACGTAAGGCGTCGTCGTGCAGCTTGAGCGAACGCTGCGCCGCGTTCAGCTGAACGGTATTCCAATCGACTTTGCTTTGCGTCGAGCGCGTCTGCGCATTCAAGCCGGAGATCGTTACGTTCACGCTACCGATCGCAGCGTTGGTCTGCTCCAGCTCTGTTTGCAAGTTTTGGACGTGGACCGTCGCTGCGTTGAGCTGCTGGCGCTTTGCGTGCAGCCGCGCTCGCGTGGCCGCGGCCTTGCGCTGCTGCGCATCGATGCGCTGCTGAAGCGTGTCTTTGGCGGTGGCGGCGGCGGGGACGAGCGCGAACAGCATCAAGACGCAGAGCAAGCGGCGAATAATCACTGGCGGCGTTTATCCTTTACGTAGACGGAACCGGCAATCGACTTTGCGTAACGCTTCAACTCGGCCGCGGCCTCGCCGACTTGGGCGTAGTTGGTGAGCTGATTGCGGTCGTTGCTTACCAGCGCCATCGAGAGCGTCATGATCGGGAAGCGGTTCAGCGCGCCGCGACGATCGCGCGTCTCGATGTAACCGGCGCGGAGATCCTTGAGGGAGTAGAGCGTTCGAATCTCACGATCGAACTCCCCGATGATTTCCTTGGCGATCTCTTCGGAGCGATCGTCCTTCGTAACGACGATGAAATCGTCGCCGCCGATATGACCTATGAAATCGCCGATCGTGCCGCGACGGCGAACGACGTCGACGGTAATGCGCGCGAGCATTTGAATCGCCTCGTCACCATGCGTAAACCCATACACGTCGTTGAAGGCCTTGAAATGATCGAGGTCGAGATAGATGACGGAGAACGGCTCGACTGCGTCGATGCGCCGGCGTAACTCGCTTTCGATGGCGAGATTTCCGGGCAAACGCGTCAGCGGAGAGAGCGACGAATCGACTTCCACCCGGCGGATCTTGGCGCGCACGCGCGCGAGCAGCTCCTGCGGACCGAACGGTTTGGTGATGTAGTCGTCCGCCCCCGCTTCGAAGCCGCGCAGTTTATCTTCGGTCTCGCCCTTTGCGGTGAGGATGATGATCGGTACGTTCGCGACCGTCGGATTGTGATGCTTGCGAATCGTGCGCGCGACGACGTATCCGTCCATGTGCGGCATCATCAAATCGAGCAGCACGATGTCGGGCTGAACTCGCTCGATGCTGTCGAGCGCTTCTTGTCCGTCGGAGGCGGATTCGAC
>JASHZC010000041.1 GCA_030042755.1 Vulcanimicrobiota bacterium
AAGATCTCGTGGAAACGGTCACGGCAACCGGTACCGTCAATCCGCAGAATACAATCCTGGTCGGAACGCAAGTCTCAGGAACGATCACCGAACAGGACGCGGATTATAACTCGGTCGTCGGCAAAGGTCAGGTGCTCACCCGCCTCGATCCGACGAGTTTTAAGGCTGCACTCGCAAATGCGCAAGCCGCGCAAAACCAAGCCGAAGGGACGTATGCAGCGACCGTTGCCGATCTGGCCGCAGCCGACAAGAACGTGGATGCGGCTCGCGCAGCGCTCGCATCCGAAATCTCGCAAGTCGCCAAGGCCAAGGCGGCACTCCACCTCGCCGATGTGACGCTCGAACGCGATAAGGCGCTGATTGGCCCGGGCTATATCGCGCAAACACAATACGATACCGACGCCTCGAATGAGGTCGCCGCTCGGTCCGGGTACCAAGCGGCACTCATCGCGGTGCCGCAAGCGCGAGCGCAGCTCGCATCGCAGATGGCAACTGCGCAAGCGACGCGGGCCGGAATGGATGCAAGCCGTCACGCCGTTGACGTCCAGCGTGCGAACGTAACGATCGCGCAATATAACCTCGACAACACCGTGATTCGATCGCAAGTCAAAGGCACGGTGATCGCGCGCAACATCACGATCGGTCAAACGGTCGCGGCGAGCTTTCAAACGCCGACGCTCTTCACGCTCGGTCAAGATCTCACCAAGATGGAAGTCGACGTTGCGGTCGGGGAACCGGACATCGGCGGCGTGCGCGCCGGCGATGTCGCAGATTTTACGGTGCTCGCGTACCCCAACCGCACCTTCCGCGGATTCGTGTACCAGGTCCGTCAGAACCCGACGATGGTCAACAATGTGGTGACCTACGACACAGTCGTCTACGTCGACAACAAAGACGGCGCGCTCTATCCCGGCATGACCGCGAACGCGTCGATCCACGTCGCAAAAGCGGCAAGCTCGCTGGTCGTTCCGATCGCGGCCCTGCAATACGCGCCGCCGCAGCAAACACTCCGCCAATCCTCTGCACCTAACGGATCGACGTCGCCGTGGGGAATGACCGAGGCGTCGCTGACGCGGACGATCGTTGCGGGCCGTAACGGACGGCTGTTCGTGTTGCGCGATGGAAACCTCGCGCGCGTTCCCGTGCGCGTGCTACTCGTAAGCGACACCGAAGCAGCGATCGCGCCGATCGCGCCGGCGACGCTAAACACGCACGACGTCGCGGTGACCTCGGACTCGCAAACGACGATGGCCGAACAGCGGGGAACTGCGGCTTCCACGCTCACCAACCGGCCACAGCAGCAATCGTTCGGACCGCCGGGCGGGAGCTCGCGCTGATGTCGATCGATGCGCCGGTCGTTCGTCTCATCGACCTTCGCAAAATCTACCCGATGGACGGGCAAGACGTCGTTGCGATCGACGGCGTCGACTTCACGCTCGCTCGCGGCGAATTTGTCGCGATCATGGGTCCATCCGGATCCGGAAAATCGACGCTGATGCACGTGATCGGCCTGCTGACGCGCCCAACCTCCGGACAGTATTTTTTCGACGGCCAGGACGTCAGCACGCTCGACGCCGACGAACTCGCCGACCTGCGCTCGCGCCGCCTCGGGTTCGTTTTTCAGTCGTACAATTTGTTGCCGCGCACGACGGCGCTCGAGAACGTGGAGCTTCCCATGATCTATGCCGGCGTTGCAGACTCGCAGCGCCGCGAGCGCGCGCTGCAAGCGCTGGACATCGTCGGCGTACCGCAGATGGCCGAGCACATCTCCAACCAGATGTCCGGCGGTCAGCAGCAACGCGTAGCAATCGCGCGCGCGCTCGTCAACGATCCGAGTCTCATCCTCGCCGACGAACCAACCGGTGCGCTCGACACGAAATCCTCAGCTGAGATCATGCAGCTCTTTACCCGCCTGAACCAGGAGCACGGAATGACGATTCTCCTCGTCACGCACGAACCGGACGTCGGGCGCAAGGCCAAACGAATCGTCATGTTCCGAGACGGTAAGATCGTTAGCGACGGACCCGCCGGCGAGGCCTTCCAACGTGAGGCGGTCGCTCAGTGAATCTCGTCACGCTGGTACGTTTGGCATGGGAGGCGATCGTTCGTAATCGCGCCCGTTCGCTGCTGACGATGCTCGGCATGATCATCGGCGTTGCGGCAGTCGTGATCACGATTTCGATTGGCGTCGGCGCACGCGAATCCGTCGCGGCACAGATTACGGGGCTCGGCAGCAATCTCATCATCGTCATACCCGGCAGCGTGAACTTGAACGGCGTACGAACGGGAACCGGGGCCGCGTCGACACTCACGCCCGACGACGGATTGGCGATCGCGAAGCTTCCGGACGTCGCATCGGTTTCGCCCGCAGTAGGCGTGCGCACGCAAGTCGTAGCGGGCCCGTACAATTGGTACACCGGAGTCACCGGCGTCGCGCCGACGTTCACGTTCATCCGCGAATGGCACCTCGCTTCCGGAACCTTCTTTACCGACGCGGACGACGCGGCATCGGCAAAGGTCTGCGTACTTGGACAAACCGTTATCGAGAATCTCTTCCCGGGCGGGGAATCGCCGCTCGGTAAGACGGTGCTGGTACGCAACGTGCCGTTCACCGTCATCGGAACGCTCGCGCGGCGCGGTCAGAGTGCAAGCGGACAAGACCAAGACGACACGATCCTCATTCCGTACACCGCATCGATGCAGCGTTTGACCGGAACGACGTTCGTCAGCGTGATCTTGGTCTCGGCGATCGATCAGCCATCGATCGGGCTGGTGCAAAATGAGATCTTCGATTTACTACGGCAGCGGCATCGAATTCTCAGCGGCATGGATGACGACTTCGACGTTCGCAATCTTCAAGATATCGCGAATGCCGCCGCGTCGAGCGCCACGACGATGGAGTTTCTTCTCGCGGGCGTTGCGATCGTTTCACTGCTCGTCGGCGGAATCGGAATCATGAACATCATGTTTGTCTCCGTGACCGAGCGCACGCGCGAGATCGGACTACGCATCGCCGTCGGCGCCCGGAGCATGTCGATTCTGCTGCAATTTCTCATCGAAGCCGTCGTACTCTCGGGCGTCGGCGGCCTGATTGGTATCGTCCTCGGCGTCGTTGGCGCGGGCGCCGTTGCAATCTTCGGTCACTGGCCGATGGCGGTGCCGGTCACCGGCATCCTTCTCGCGTTCAGCTTTTCGGCTCTCACCGGAATCTTCTTCGGCTACTACCCTGCGTCCAAGGCAGCGCATCTCGATCCGATCGAGGCTTTACGTTTTGAATAGGAGCGCGCCGTCGTACGCCGCGCGCGCAGCGTAGATCTCATCGCGATTGCGCTGCGACCAGCCGGCGAGCGCGCGCATGTGTTCGCCAAGTTCGGCGCCGAGCGGAGTGAGCGCGTAGTAGACCCGTTCACCGGGTGCGGAATCGGCGCTACGGGCAATCAGTCCGTCGCGCTCGAGGCCGCGAAGCGTGAGCGCAAGCATGCGACGGCTCACGCCGGGAATAGTCCGTTCGAGATCGCCAAAATGACGGGTCTGTGTCAGCAACGCAACGATGACGTCGAGGCTCCACCGGCCTCCCACTCGCGCGAGCAGCTCGCGAATCGGGCATTGCACTTCGTTCGGCCCGAACGGATCGTCGAGTTCTTCCCGTTGCTCTACCCGTAACATCGCTGTACCTTCTTTCGCGGACGATGGCGCCCGAGTACGATACTTCCTCGGAGGATACACTATGCATGACCCCAAGGACCTGGTGGAACGTTACGTCGCGGTTTGGCACGAAACCGACCAAGCTCGACGCCGCGCGCAGATCGAGGCGCTGTGGGTGCCGAACGGTTCGCACTACTCGCCGGCGCTCGAGGCGCACGGGTACGAAGAGCTTGGCGCGCGCGTGCTTCGCTCGCACAAGCGGTGGGTGATCGACGAGGGCTACATCTTTCGATTGGCGAGTGAGGTGCTGCAGCATCACGACACGGTGACCTTCGCGTGGGAAATGCTCCCGCGTGCAGGCGGCGAAGCGATCTCCGAAGGACGCGATTTTCTCATGCTGGCCGAAGATGGTCGCATGCAAGACGTCTATCAGTTCGTGACCCGTTGAAACGGCGTAGTTATCGCGCAGAGCCCGGCGCGGGCCTGGTGGGCCTTCACCTTCGCACCGAGGAGATCGAACCTCCGAACGGCCGCCAAGTGCTCGTTCGAATCGTCGCAACCTCGCTCAATTTCCGCGAGCGCATGATCCTGATCGACGGGCGCTATTCGCTGCCGTTGAAACACGATTTGATCCCGCTATGCGATGGAGCAGGTGAAGTCATCGGTCTCGGCCCCGACGTCACGCGTCTGAAATTGGGCGATC
>JASHZC010000042.1 GCA_030042755.1 Vulcanimicrobiota bacterium
GCTGAGCACGTCGTGGGAGCCGCGCTTGCCAACGTCCTTGGCAGCAGACGATCTTGCCGTGTTGCGCGTGCGGCGCTGGAGCGAACCGTTCGAATGTGACGAGCCATCCCATTCCCTGCGCGGCGCTCTGTTCGTTCCAATGACGGCACGAACGCAACTCGTTGGATTCATCGTCTGTGGTCCAAAGCGCGATCGTACGCACTACCTGCCCGAAGAGATCGAGTCCCTCACGATGCTCGCCCACCGAGTCGCGTCGTCATACACGTGGCTAACGCTGGTTTCGGCATGACACCGACATCGCAGACGCTGCCGCGCCGCTCCGCGGCGTTCCTCATCAGCGTGATCTGCCTCGCGACGCTCTGCAGCTTCCTAGCCGGCCTTGACGTCATCTTGCCATGGCATCCGTTTTCCAGTTTCGGATTCGATAGCACGTCCGACGGAACGATCACCGATGTTGTCGACGGCATGCCGGCCGCACGTGCCGGGCTTCTTCCGGGTGACCGCATCGATGTATCGCAATTATCGCTGCACGATCGCCGCTTCATCGGTCAGCTCACGGTGGCGCCGAACGGCGCGACCGTCACCTATCCGATAGCTCGCGGGCGGTCCACGAAAGAGGTGACGCTGACCGCGGCACCGCGGCTTCGCACTCTTGCCGATAATGTGACGGACTTAATCGCCTGCCCTTTCGCCGTTGCATTCATCGTCATCGCCGCCGTGCTGTTGCTCCTGCGCCCCTCGGTTTTGACGTGGAGCTTTTTCTTCTTTGCAACTGCCGGCACGTCGATTTCGATCTCGTTCGAACAGGTCCGCAGCGACACCCTGCTCTTCGCGATCGAGGCGCTGGGGACGTTCCTCGGGTTGATTGCAACGCCCGCGATGATCGTCTTTGCGATGTTATTTCCGCGCACCGTTCCAACGCGTAAAGAACGCACGATGATTTGGATATTGGCCGCGTTCTTTCTCGTCATCGAGCTCATCGATCTGGTGACGGGATTCAGCTTCACTCGATCTGTCGTCGTATTCATACCTGCGTACGGCGTCGCGATAACGTCGTTCAATAGCATTATCGCGTCAGCCGGCTATCTCGCCGCGGTAATCATCTTCATCGTGAATTACGTTCGATCGAATGAGGCGCAACGCAAGCGGATGCAGTGGGTAGCGCTTGGCTTCGCATTCGGGACCGGCTTGCTGCAGGTCATCACCATCGTCCAAGGGATTATGGGGTTCTCGCCGCCGATTTGGCTGCTAAACACCCTGCAATGCTTCAACATCCTCGTTCCGATCAGCGTGGCCTACGCGGTCCTCAAACATCGCGTAATCGACGTGCGCTTCTTTGTCAGCCGAGCGCTGGTCTATGGGGCGATCACCACTGTTGCCGTTGCGACACTGACATTGCTCGAGTTTCTCATCGGGCGCTCCATCGAAGGGCGCAATCTCGGCCTTGTTGTCGAACTCGGCGGCGCCGTCGCCATTGGCCTAGGCATCAGTCGTCTTCATGACTCGATCGATCGCGTTATCGACCGGTTCGTCTTTCGATCCGTCCATTTGGCGGAGCAGCACTTGCAACGGATTGGTGCGGCTTTGATGTTCGCAGAGTCGACCACAGCGATCGATCGCATGGTATTGCAAGAGTCGATGCGCGCGCTCGATCTCGAGAGCGCCTCCGTTGTGCGAGAGTTCGACCCGGATGAGCCGCTGGCTCTCCAGCTGCATGCGCACCGAGAGCCAATCGA
The DNA here is from genome assembly GCA_030042755.1 of Vulcanimicrobiota bacterium. The sequence continues at coordinate 1,737 of JASHZC010000042.1, forward strand.
AGACGGCGACCGGCTCTATATGCCGATGATCGTGCGCCACCGTCTGCTGGGATACGTCGTCTTCGGTCATCATCGCTCCGGCGCCGCAATCGATCCGAACGAGCGCGCCATTCTGATGCATCTGACGCATCAAGCCGCTACTGCGTACGACCACGTGCTCAGCGAGGAGCGCAACGCCGAAAACGAGCGGTTGCGCAGCGAACTTCTCATCGAACGCGCCAAAAACGAGCAACTGCGATCTCTCGTTCAGATGCGATAGTGCAGCTGGACGACCCCGGTGCTGAAACGGCGCGTTTCTAGGAGCTCGAGATTTCGTCGTAAGCCGGCCGGTAACGCCGGCTTTCCGCCGCCGACGATTACCGGATTGAGAAACAGGTGACATTCGTCGACGAGACCGGCTTCAAGCGCAACCCGTGCAAGCTCGGTGCCGCCAATGTCGATGTCGTGCTTCGATTCCCGCTTGAGCTTCCGAATGGCTTCGACGTCGAAGTCCCGCTCGATACGCGTATTACGCGTCGTAGCGCCTGTCAGCGTTCGTGAAAACACGACCTTCTCGGCCTTTTGCCAGACGCGCGCGAAGTCGCGGTGTTCGGGTGGGTAGTCCTCGATCGCCGGCGCGTCCCAATAGGTCATCGTCTCATAGAGTTTCCGCCCGTAGAGATACGTCTGCATCGGCCGCACCAACTCAGTAATGAACTCGTGAACCTGTTCGGGATTGACCCAATCGAAGGCACCGCTTTCGTCCTCTACGTACCCATCGAGCGACGTATTCATGATGTAGATCAGCTTCGACATACGAACCCTTTCTGGTCGCGCCGCACCTTACTGTACGTGCGGTCGCAGGCGCACGCCGTGGCGTCGCCCGAGATACGCTCCATCGCGGGCGACAACGGTACCAGATTGCATCACCCAACGGATGCCAACCGGCGTGCGGATCGGATCTTGGTAGCTAAGGTCGTCGGCGATCCGATCCGCTTCGAACGCGACAATATCGGCAATATTTCCGGGGACGATCGTC
>JASHZC010000043.1 GCA_030042755.1 Vulcanimicrobiota bacterium
ACGATCCAAGGAATGGTCGAGGACACGATCGCGTTGATGCTCAACCTCAAGGGCCTGCCGGTTAAGCTAAACAGCGACGAACCGCGCGTGCTCAATCTCTCGGTCGGAGGCCCGAAAGACGTCACCGCCGCCGATATCGCTCCCGATGCCGACGTCGAGATTCTCGATCCGAGCTATCACATCGCGACGCTGACGGCGAAAGACGCGAAGCTCTCCATGGAGATCGGCGTCGAAAAGGGACGCGGGTACGTCATGGCCGACCGCCAGCGCAACATCGAGCATATGATCGGCTTGATCCCGCTCGACTCGATCTTTTCGCCGATTCGTAAAGTCAACTTCAGCGTCGACGACACGCGCGTGGGCCAGAGCGTCGATTACGACCGCCTCACGCTCGAGATCGAAACCAATGGATCGATCACGCCGGACGACGCGCTGGCGACGGCCGCAGCGATCATGCAAGAGCAGCTCGATCTGTTCGTCGGATTCACCAGCCGCGAGGATCCGCTGCCTGAGGCCCCGCCGAACGAGTGGGACATCCCGGTCGAGACGCTCAATCTGTCGGTACGCTCGTTCAACTGCCTCAAGCGCGCCGGCATCTCAAAGGTCTCGGAGCTGCTCGATCTTACGGAAGACGAAATCATGAAGATGCGTAACTTCGGGAAGAAGTCGCTCGATGAAATCAAGCAAGTTCTCGCAGAGAGGGGGCTCTCGCTCCGCCAAGCCTAGGCGCAACGAGAGATGATGCATGCCTCATCAAATCGCATATAAACGGCTCTCGCGAACCGACGGGCACCGCAAAGCGCTCCTTCGCAACATGGCGACGTCGTTCTTCAAGTACGAGAAGATCGAGACGACGTCGACCAAAGCCAAAGAGGTCGGACGCATCGTCGAGCAGCTCATCACGACTGCCATGACCGGAGATCTGGCTGCACGGCGCAAAGTGGCGGAGTTCTTGACCGAACCGGCCGTCGTCAAGAAGCTGATCGAACAGATCGCTCCGTCGTTGAAGGGAAGAACCGGCGGGTACACGCGAATTACGAAAACGCGCGTGCGTCCTGGCGACGCCGCAGAACTCTCTCTCCTCGAACTTGTGAGGTAAAGAAACGAAGCACACGACGCTCATTGGCGTCGTGTGCTTTTTTGAGAATGGAATACGCACCGCTGTTGCGCAGGCTGATCGCCGGAGAGCGCCTTTCGCAGACGGAAGGGGCCGAGTTGATCGGCGCGATCTTCGACGGCGAGTTGTCACCCGCGCAGAGCGCGGGCCTGCTGGTTGCGCTCGCGTCGCGCGGTGAGACGATCGACGAAATCGTCGGGGCGGCACGCGCGATGCGCGAGCGGTGCCTGCGCGTCGAGCACGGCCTTCCCGAGGTCGTCGACGTCGTCGGCACCGGCGGCGACGGCGCAAACACGATCAACATTTCAACGATGGCGGCGCTCGTTACGGCCGCTGCCGGCATACCCGTTGCGAAGCACGGAAACCGTGCAGCGTCAAGCGCGTGCGGCAGCGCCGACGTGCTGGAGGCGACCGGGTTGCCGATCGACCTGTCTCCCGATCGCGCAGCAGACATGTTGCGCGAAACGAACTTCACCTTTATGTTCGCGCCGCGCTATCACCCCGCAATGAAAAACGTTGCGCCGATCCGGCGCGAGCTTGGCGTGAAGACCATTTTCAATATTCTCGGGCCGCTGACGAACCCGGCTTCTGCAAACGTGCAAGTCGTCGGCGTCGCACGCGCCGAGTTGCTCGAGCCGCTGGCTGCCGTCTTGCAAAGCCTGGGCGTGCGCCGAGGCGCGATCGTCCACGGCGACAACGGCATCGATGAAGTTGCAGGCGATGTGCCAACGGCCATCTACTCATTTGACGGGGACGGGAGCGGACGGCGTTGGACGCTCGATCCGAAAGAGGTCGGCGTGACGGCATCGCTTGCCGAGATCGTCGGCGAATCGGTCGATGCCGCGCGCGATGCATTCCTTTCTATTTTGGGCGGCGAGCGGTCGCCGCGTGCGGACGTCGTGGCGCTTAATGCCGCGGTGGTGCTGCAGACCGTCGGTCGGGAGCCGACGATCGACGCTGCGTTCGAGCGTGCGCGCTCGATATTGGCTTCGGGCGCTGCGCTTGCGACCTACGAGCGCGCAAAGGAGCGGGCAATTCATGGCTGACGACGTCTTGAAGAAAATCTATGCGGCGAAAGCGGAGCGCTTGAAACTCGAAAAGGCGCGCGAGACGTACGAGGAGGTACGCGAGCGAGGCTTGCAGCGCATTGCGGAACGTCGCGCGTTTCTCGACGCGCTCTGCGCACGCAGAGGGAACGCGATCGTGTGCGAGATCAAGCGCGCTTCGCCGTCAGCCGGTCTCATCGCCTACGACTTCGATCCGGTGGCTATTGGCAAGACCTATGAACGTGCGGGAGCCGATGCGATCAGCGTTCTGACCGAGAACGATCACTTTTTAGGGGATCTAAGCTTCCACGATCAGGTTCGAGCCGTGACGCACCTTCCGCTCCTGCGCAAGGACTTCCTCACGGAGCCGTATCAGATCGCCCAATCCGCAGCCCATGGAGCCGATGCCGTGCTCCTGATCGTCTCGGGATTGACCGACAACGCCATGCGCGCGCTGTTGGCGGAAGCAGAGACCTATAAACTTGACGCACTCGTCGAAGTGCACGATGGTCACGATCTCGAGCGCGCGCTCGATCTTGGAGTGGAATTCATCGGCGTCAACAATCGGAACTTGCGTACGATGATTACCGATCTCGCCGTGAGCGAGCATCTGCTTCCGCAAGTTCCGGACTCGGTTTTCGCAATCAGCGAGAGCGGAATGCGGTCGCTCGAGGACGTCGAGCGCCTGCGCTCGGCGGGCGCGAAAGGTTTCCTCATCGGGGAGGCGCTGATGCGATCGGAGGACCCGGCGTCGCTCATAGCGTCGCTCAAACATGTCCACGCGCATTAAGTTCTGCGGATGCACGAGTTGGTCCGACGTCGAGCTTGCAATCGCGGCCGGCGCGGACGCGGCCGGAATGATTTTTGCACCGTCTCCGCGACGGATCGATTGGGGAGCTGCCGAGGAAATCGCATCGCGCATTGCAACGCACATCGTGCCTGCCGGCGTGTTCGTAAATCCGGCGAAGGAGGAAATCGCGCGCGCTCGCGCGCTCTTTCCAAAGATGATCGTTCAGCTCTCCGGCGATGAGACGCCGGAATTCGTCCGCGACATTACTGGCGTCGTGATCAAGGCGATCCACGTATCGGAACAATCGGTTGCGGCGGATTTGGAAACCACGTGCGAACGCTATCCTGAAACGCTCGCGATGTTCGATAGCAAAGCGGTAGATCTATTCGGGGGCACGGGGCAAGCCTTCGATTGGACGAAGATCGCTGCGCTCGCTCGTCGCCGTCAAATCGTCGTAGCGGGTGGACTGACGCCCGAAAACGTCGGTGCGTGCGTTCGGACGATTCGTCCGGCGTGGGTCGACGTGCGCAGCGGCATCGAAACGGCCGGGCGTAAGGATTCAGAGAAAATGCGGCGTTTCGTGGAGGCCGTTCGGGCAAACGATGCTGCCTAGCGAACGCGGGTACTTTGGGGAATTCGGCGGACGATTCGTTCCCGAGGTTTTAA
>JASHZC010000044.1 GCA_030042755.1 Vulcanimicrobiota bacterium
CCGTGGCAGCGCGCATGATCGGATTGTTGCGGCCGGCGAGCAGCCGGGTGCCCGCGTCTGCATGCCGTTCGATCGTTACACGATCGGCCTGCGATGCAGTACGACCTTCCAAAATGCGTTGCGGAACTTCGACTTTACCGATGTCATAGATGCGCGCGGCAACCGCAAGCAAATCCAGCTCGTCGTTGGTGAGCTTCAGCTCGCGCGCGAGCGCGAGGGCGAGCCGCGAGGAGAGTTCGTGATGAAGGACGATCGTCGGATCGTGGAGCACGGCCACGTCGAGCATCGCTTCGATGAGCATCGTCGCGTCCGCTTCGCCGGACGACGTGCTCGCATTCGAACGGTCGCTCGCCTGCTGCAGTCGCGCGAGCATGTCGGCGCTTTCGTGCTGGACGTCGACGATGTGCGCGGCGTGGACCAAGAACTCCGATGGGTTGATCGGCTTTTCGAGGAACGCATAGACGTCCAGTTCGAAGGCGGCACGTCGCAACTCACGGTCGGGTTTGCCGGTGGTGAAGATCACCGGCGTGGACTTGCGGCCTTCGATGAGGCGGAGCCTCCGAAGAAAGTCGATTCCCGGGATGTCTGCGAGGGTACTGTTTACGACGACGAATGCAGGGTCGACGCCTGCCAACCAGTGCAGCGCGTCCGACGCCTTTTTAAAGCAGATCGGTTCGACGTCGGCCAACCGCCGCAGGATCTGGGAGAATCCGGCGAGCGAGGACTCCTGATCGTCGACGACGGCTACATGCAATGGTCCGCCCCCTCCAATTAAGAAGTAATCGGCAAATCTGGACTGGGGGCACATTCTGGCAGACGCTGCAACCGAGTGCTAAGATTGCGAATCTAGGTACGAGAAGGGCCAATGGATTTTATCGTGAGGTCGCGGCTCGGATTCGAGCCCAATGCGGACGTTTTCGTCGATGAGGAGCGGGGACTCGTGGTCGTTGCGGTCGAGCTGGCCGGAGCCGACCCCGATAGCCTGCGCGTTGAGGTGGATGGCCGCTTCCTTACCGTGGTAGGCGTCCGAGCCGAACCGGTTCGGTTCCAACGCGGCTCGTTCGTGCAGAAAGAGATCGCGTACGGTCCCTTTGGGAAGCAAGTCCGCCTGCCGGTTGGGGTCGATTTGCTGGGCGACGCGCATGCCAGCTACGCCGACGGCGTATTGGTGATTTCGCTGGCCGTTTCGTCAACCGCGTATCTGCCCACCACACGCACTGAAATTCGAATGATCGTGAAGAGGACGTTATCCTGAACATGGCTGACCGTAAAGCCAAACCCATTATCCCCGCGAGCCTGATTGGAATATTGCCGCTGCAAGAGGCGGTGCTGTTCCCGAATACCGTTATTCCGCTAGCCGTCGTGAAGAAGCCCGGCATACTGCTGGTCGAAGAGGCGCTGCGCGAAGGCAAACCGATCGGCTTGACGGTGCTCAAGGACCGCGAGATCGAGAACCCGAGTCCGAACGACGTTCAGCGCGTCGGTACGATCGGCGTCATTCAAAAGATGCTGAAAGTGCCCGACGGCACGATTCGCTGCATCGTTGCCGGCCAGAGCGTCTTCAAAATCGAAGAGTTCACGCAAGAGCACCCGTACATGGTTGCGGCGTACACGGAATTGCCGGACGTCACGGTTGAGAATGAAGAGTTGCTCGCGATGCAGCGCAATCTCGCCGGTCTCTTTCAGAAACTCCTTTCGTATCTGCCGCAAGCGCCGCGCGAAATGGAAATGGAAGTCCAAAACATCACCGATCCGAACGTATTGACGTACTTCGTCGCGTCGACGATGCGACTCGATACGGCCGATCGTCAGTCGCTGCTGGAAGAGCGCAATACGGCGCGCCGCATGCGCAAGCTCACGCTGCTCTTGACCAAAGAACTCGAAGTGGTGGAACTCGGACACAAGATCCAGAGCGACATCCAACGCGAGATGGAAAAGAATCAGCGCGAATTTTACTTGCGTCAGCAGTTACGTGCGATTCAAGAAGAACTCGGCGAAGTCGACCCGCAACAAGCCGAGACCAACGAGCTGCGCGCGAAAATCGACGAAGCCCACATGCCCGAGGATGCCAAGAAGGCGGCGGATCGCGAGCTGGATCGGCTCTCGAAAGTTCCGCAGGCGAGTCCGGAGTACAGCGTCATCCGCACGTACCTGGACTGGCTCGTGCAGCTTCCGTGGAGCGTCGAGACTCCCGACCACATCGATATCAAGAAGGCGCGCGAAATTCTCGACGAGGATCACTACGATCTCGAGAAGATCAAGGATCGCATCATCGAGTATTTGGCCGTCGGCAAGCTCAAGAAGAAACTGACCGGCCCGATTCTCTGCTTTGTTGGACCGCCGGGCGTGGGCAAGACGTCCCTTGGGCAATCGATCGCGCGCGCGATGGGGCGCAAGTTCGTGCGCCTTTCCGTCGGCGGCGTTCGTGATGAGGCCGAAATTCGCGGTCACCGCCGCACGTACATCGGTGCGATGCCGGGCACGATCGTGCGCGCGATTCGCGACGCCGGCACGCGAAATCCCGTGATGATGATCGACGAGATCGACAAGGTAGGCGCGGACTTTCGCGGCGACCCGCAATCGGCGCTGCTCGAAGTGCTCGATCCCGAGCAAAATAACTCGTTCCGCGATCACTATCTCGATCTGCCGTTCGACTTGAGCCAAGTGCTGTTCATTTGCACGGCCAACTCGCTCGACACGATCTCGCCTCCGCTGCGCGATCGCATGGAGATCATTCAGCTTTCCGGCTATACCGAGCTCGAGAAGTTGCAGATCGCCAAACGCTATCTCGTGAAGAAGCAGCGTATTGCCAACGGGTTGAAGGAGACGCAGGCGCAGATCAACGATGCGGCAATCCGCGCGATCATCGTCGATTACACTCGCGAAGCCGGCGTGCGCAATCTGGAACGCGAGATCGGGACGGTGTTTCGCAAGATCGCGCGCAAGATCGCCGAGGCCCCGCGCTTCAAGGCGCGCGTGAAGTCGGAGAATCTCTCCGACTACCTCAGCAGGCCGCGCTTCTTCAACGAAGTGAAAAAGCGCGTGGCATCGATCGGCGTGGCGACCGGGATGGTATGGACGCCGGTTGGCGGCGACATCGTCTTCATCGAGGCGTCCGCGATGCCGGGAACGGGGAAACTCGTGCTGACCGGTCAGCTCGGTGACGTGATGAAGGAAAGCGCCCAGGCTGCCGTCTCATTCCTGCGCTCGCGTTCGGCAGAGCTGGGAATTCCCGAAGACTACTTCTCCAAGCACGACATACACGTGCACGTCCCCGCCGGAGCCACGCCGAAGGATGGGCCGTCAGCCGGTATCACGATGGCAACCGCGATTGCATCGATGCTCACGGGACATAAGGTCGATCCGAATCTCGCGATGACCGGAGAGATTACGCTTACCGGTCAAGTGTTGCCGATCGGTGGTCTCAAAGAGAAAGTGCTCGGCGCGAAGCGGGCGGGAATCGCGAAGATCCTGTTCCCGAAACGCAACGAGATGGATCTCGACGATATTCCGAAGGAAGTGCGCGACACGATGACGTTCGTGCCCGTCGAAGAGATCAGCGAAGTATTGCATCACGCGCTGGGTAAGCGCCTGGTCACGCCGGTTCCGCTCGGCGAGGACGGACGAGCGACGAACGTCGTTCCGCTACGCCGCCGCAACGGCGTGGCGAAGCGTGCGCGCGTCGCAACGGCGAGCGAAAGGCGGCGCCGCGCAGCACGTAAGCGCTGACGCTCGGAAACGGCTCATTCCCGCACCCACGAAATTGCGGCAACCGCGAGCATGACAAATGCGGTGAAGCCGAAGTAAACCGTCGCCGGTTCGAACGATTGCGCAAAACCGCCCGCGCGTGTAACGTGCGCGAAGTACACGGCACTGGCGACCGCAACGCCGAGCAGCTGTCCGGTAGTGCGCGCGGTAGCGAGCGTTGCCGCGGCGATGCCGCGCCGGTTCGAGGGCGCCGACCCCATGATCGCACTGTTATTTGGTTGAGTGAACACGGCGGTACCGCACCCCGTTACAACCAGAGAAAGAATCAATTGCCAGAGCGGCGGATGCGGCGGCACGCGCGAGAGAATGAAGAGGCCGAGCGAAACGATGAGTGCGCCCGTCGTCGAAACGTAACGTACCGGCACGCGGTCGGAAAGTGCGCCCGCCGTCGGAGCTAGCACCACATTGAGTGCCGTGATCGGCATGAGCAGCATCCCGGCAGCGAAGGCACTGTCGCCAAGCGCGGTTTGCGCGGAGAGCGGAACGATGAAGATCAGGCCCGAGAGCCCGATGAAGTAGACGAGTGCCGCTAGCACCGAAAACGAGAAAAGACGCGACCTGAAAAGCTCGAGATCCAAGGTGGGCGCCGCGACGCGGCCTTCTACGACGATAAAGGCGGCGATAACCGCAAACGCCGCGACGATCAGGCCGATGGTCAGTGGATTGGCCCAACCCCAAATGTGCGAGCGCGAGAGCGCTAGCGAGAGCATAAAGAGTCCGGCGATCGACAGCGATGCGCCGATCGGATCGAAGCCGTGACTTTCGTGCTTCGTCGGCTTGAGCACGAGCGCCGCACCAAGAAGCGCAACGATCGAAATCGGCACGTTGATCATGAAGATCCAGCGCCAGTCGCCGAACGTGACGATTGCTCCGCCGACAATCGGACCCATTGAAAGTCCCCGGCGACGGCAGCCCCGTTGAAGCCGATCGCACGTCCGCGTTCGGTTGCCGGAAACGTATCGACGATCAGCGCCTGATTCGACGAGATGAGCATCGCTGCCCCGATTGCTTG
>JASHZC010000045.1 GCA_030042755.1 Vulcanimicrobiota bacterium
CGATATTTGCGCTGATGATCGAGCAGGGCTTTACGCTCGCCGACGTCGTTCGGGCATATTCGCTGCTCTACAGCTTCACTGTCGGGTTCTGTATTGAAGAGCAAGCAGTAGCGCAAGCCGCCGCATCGGGTGACGATCGATATTCGCTCAGCCGCCGCGCGGAACGCTTGGACGAGGGGCGCCATCCGCTCGTTGCCCGATCTGGCGCAGAGATCTTCGGTGATCCTGATGCACGCTTTGCGGACCTTGTCGACGTGATCGTCGATTCCGCCGGGCGAATGCGCCTGACCAAGACGCCGAGAGCGTCGCGCCCATCGCGAGGATGACCGATGTTGTTGCCACCTCGAGCTGCTCAAAAGCATGCCCACAGCCGGTTCCCATCGCGAGTCTCGTCGGGGCGAAGCCGCGACAGCGGCGGCTTAGTTCAGTTAGTGAATAACGATTCCCCGGGGGCCGTTGAGGCCGGTTTCCGCTCCGCTGATCGTGTTGATGGGAGCCACGTTGCCATTCGAGCCCGCGGCATAAACGGTAATTGAAGAAGCGGTAAAGTCCGTTCGGTCAAAGTTGGCTGCATAAATGTTGTCGGAGCTATCCACGGCGATGCCGGCGGGAAGGTTCAGCGTCGTCTTCGCACCCTCGATTGTTTCGGTGGGTGCGACGTTACCGTTGGCTCCGGCGGCGTACACGGTAAGAATGCCGTTGCCGCTATTCGGGTAGGTAATATTGGCCACGTAAATCTTCTCGCTCTGGTCAACTGCAAGCTCGACCGGGATGTCGAGCCCTGTCCGGGTGCCGGAAATGGTTTGAGTGGGTGCGACGTTGCCCGTGCTGCCCGCAGCATAAACCGTGACCGAGTCGTTTCCTGTGTTCGTGGAGCCTCCTTTGTTCGTTACGTAGACGTTTCCACTCGTATCTAGCGCGACTCCGGTGGGGGCATTGAGCCCGGTGTTTGAACCCTCGATGCGCGCGACCGGCGCATCCTTCGCACTCGCACTAGGCCCGTAGATTATTATGGAGTTGTCCAATGGCTTCGCAACGTAGATGTCTCCATTGATCGGATCTATGGCGATGCCTTTAGGATAGCGATATGGTTGGCCGACTATACCGCGTATTGGGGCCACATTCCCCGTCGCGCCGGCAGCGTAGACCTCGATCTGGTCGGCACCGTCGTTTGTAACGTAGATATTGCCACTTCTATCGACCGCAACGCCGAACGGCGTGAGCAGTTTGCTGTTTGAGCCGCTAATGTCTTGTATCGGCTTCACGTTGCCGGCCGCACCAGAGGCGTAGACTGTCACACTGTTCCCCTGTGAGTTGGCGACGTAGAGACACGGGCACGAACTGCCGGCGTGCTTGACCGTTTGGGTCGCATGATCGAGCATCATTGGGGATGGGTTGCTGTTTCCTGAGCAGCCTGCGAAACCGACGAGGGCGAACAGGCAGACGGATGCGCGTTTGGACGTAAGAAGTAACACGAGATGAAGTACCCCCTTCGAAATCGAGTTCTACAAGAAGAGTGTGAAGGAAGTATAAAAGCTGCCTCCCCGCATCGGCATTGCAGAGCCTGTCTCTTGTAGTAGCTACATTCGGGCAGAGTTAACGCTGGCTTAAGGTGTGCGGGCGAAACGAAATGAGCCGTCCGGCCCTCGCTCCTCTGTGGGCATTGTCTTATGATTGTTGGGATGTTTCGGCGTTACCAAATCGAGCACGCCGACGATCCACTCGACCCGGTTACGATCCCTGTCGATTACGTGGCGGTTGCAAAAAAGGCGGGGCATTGGAGGGAAGGACTTGAGGACGAGATTCAAGCCCTGCGCGTCGGAGAGCGCACCAAACCGCAGGGCAACTACACGATTCGCCGCGTCAAGTGAAGCGTTCGAGTGGCGCAGCAGAGAGCGCTGCGGATCGCGCTAAGGGAAATCGATTCGCCTACGGCGATGAAACGCTCACTGTCAGAGACTGCACCCAGCCGCGTGGCAGGATCCCGCCCTTGGTCTGGGCCGGGACGCCTCCGCTCGGGTAGTTCCAAACGCCGACCTCGTTGGCTTGACCCGATCCGTAGGGCGCAACAACCGTGGAACCCGCAATCCACGTTTGGGTGAGTCTGGTGGTCTGCCAGCCCGTTAGAGTCGTTGATCCTTCGAGAGTTCCCTTAAAGCCCGCGATCTCGAAGCGATAAATTTCGTGCTCCTTAGCGTCGGCTATCGCGACGTACTTTCCGTCCCATTGTACACTGCCTGCCGCCTCGATCTGTTGGTTAAGCGACACGTTCTGGAATGTACCGTTCTTCGGCATCTCTGCGAATTGAAAGTTATTGGCTTTGTCGTATCCGTCGACAAAAAGGTTGTCGTGGTCATCGAAGCCACAAAAGGAGAAGAACTGGATGCTTGGATCCGCCCAGAGTGTCGGAACGCCTTTTCCCTTACGCCAAATGGCTACATTGGTTTCACGACCCGAGGGCGTACCGAGGTCTGTAGCGGCTAAGTTCCCCGTCTTCGGATCAACGGCACATCCGACCGGGCGGAATCCGTCTGCAAGCGTTAACGCCGGCTTCGTTTCCCCGTGCGCATATTTTAAGATGGCACCGCTGGGGGGAACCGTGGACCACGTCGTAACGTACACGTTGCCTTGCGTATCCGAGCAGATTCCTGTGGCACGCTCTTTGAGTTTTCCCACCAGCCGCAAGCTCGGATACGAAAGAATGTACGTCGTCTTTCCGTACGAGCCGACAACGTAGAGCAGATCTCCGCGCGTCGTCGGCCGCGGCGGCCCCGAGGGGTGCAAAGGACGAACGACCGGCGTGACGCCTGCAGGCTGCGAGGAGCAGCCGACGAGCATCAGGGCCGCAAGCAAAGATTTCATTTTATAGCGGCTTTATCGTGAATATCGTTCCGCAACATACCCCGCCCAAGGTCGTCGTCCCGTAAAGTTTTCCGCCGAGCTCTGCTAAACCAGCCACTGGCTCACTGCCATCACCCGAGGGGCCGAAGTTATGAATCACCTGTTCCTCTCCGGCCGGGGTGAGTTCGAAGACCGTTCCCGAGCCGATGACACCGCCGGCGTACGTCGTGCCGTAAAGGTTTCCGTTCACCGCGATGAGACTACCGCTAGGATTGGCGCCGTCGGGATTACTATGACCGCCCGCAAAACTGTAGACGACGCTCTCCTTGTTTGTGACGGGGTCGATTTTGTAGATCGTTCCCGCATCGTAAGCGCCGCCGCCGACAGTCGTTCCGTAGAGCATGCCTTTAAAGAGGATCATGCTCGCCGCCGGGCCCTGACCGTCGTGCGGCGGCCTGAACGAATAGATGGTCCGTTCCTTTCCAGCCGGACTGATCTTGAAGAGCGTTCCCCGCCCGCTTTTGCCGCCGCTATACGTGCCGCCGTAGAACTCGCCGTTAACGGCAACTAAGCCGGTCGGATCGCTGCCATCAGTGCCACCCTTGAAGTGGTAGATAGTCAGCAAATGACCGGAAACGTTGACCTTGTAGACGGTCCCCGGGTTGTCGTATCCCCCCGTCGTACCGTAAAGCTCACCATTCAAGACGGCGATCGGTGTTTGCGGACTGCCGCCATCGGCGCCTCCGGCGAATTCATGGAGGTAGTCGACCTTTCCGGCTGGTGTCGAGCGAAAGACCGCCCCAGGAGCACCGAGGCCGGAGGTGGTGCCGTAGAGTTCGCGGCTGTAAGAGAGTAGCGTCGCGACCGGTAATGCCGTGGACGCGCCGCTGCTTGGACCCGAGAAGCGGTAGAGCGTGTGAAACGCTCCGGTTGGCGTGACGTCATAAAGCGTTCCGCAGCCGTCTGAAGCGCAGCCCACGCCACCGTAAGTCGTTGTGCCATAGAGCTTTGCGCCGGCTACCGCTAATCCCGCCTCCGGCTGCTCGCCGTCATAACCTCCCTCGAATCTGTGGAGCACTCTGTAACCGAAAGCGAAGCTTTGGTTTCGCGCGACGTTCGAACTAGCCGGCGTCATCGACGTGGTAAAGGTTCCAACGCAACTCGCCGGTATTATCGCTACGAGCGCCGCTATAATCTGCCCGATAAGCGCGCGGTTTCTTCCTGCGTTCGGCCCGGGCCCCGGCGTCATGGCGACAACTCGTAGATGGTGACGCGCGCGGCCAATGCTCCAACCGCACATGCACGCAATGTTGAACGCAACGATCGCAAAGCGGTCATTATAAGAGATATGCCTCCGCGCAAGCGGGAAATCTTAGCGGTGCGTTCGCGCCAAGTACCGCGCGTGCCTTCTCGATCATGCGACACGAGTTGCACGTTGAGCCGTTGGGCTATTTGCACTATGTAAGCCATGGTAAGACGGACTCTTTTTTGGAGAGAGACCTTCAACGGCGCTGCGTTCGGTGTTACGATGCCTCGACCGGGCGTGGAAGGAGCTGTTCGATGATGGCCTTTTTTGAGCTGCGGCGTTTCGCCTTATGCGCCTTCACGAGCCTCATCATGCTGGCCGGTTGCGGGGGCGCTGCTCAGGTACCGCAACCGTCGAGCGGCGCCGTCGCCCAACCGATCCCGCTCGGGAAGTCCTGGATAAGCTCGCAGTGGCGCAGCGAGCTACGCAGTGCCCACCACAACAAACGCCTGCTGCTCTACGTTGGTTTTGCCGGGTACCCCGGCACCGTCGACATCCTCGACTACAAGACCGGGGACCTGATGGGCCAACTGTTGGACGTCTTCGTAGCCCCAGACGGCCTGTGCAGCGACCGGAAGGGGAACGTCTATGTCGCGGATTACTCGCTTGACGAAGGTTTCGAAATCCAGGCCGGTACGACCAACGTGCTCAACTCGTGGCCGACGGATGGGAGCCCGATGGGCTGCGCGGTAAGCGAGAACGGCGACGTCGCCTTCACGGACTTCAAAACTGGGCCCTCCGGTGGGGGCAACGTCGAGGTCTTTCCGGGAGGCACCGCGACCGGCGTCGTCTATCCGGGACCCGGCGATAACGACCTGCCGGCCGCCTACGACAATAAGGGCAACTTGTTTGAGGCATGCAACAATGGGCCGTGCAAGAGCAGCAGTCCGGAACTTTGGGAGCTTCCGGCAGGTGGCAGCTCGTGGACGCCGCTCTCGTCAAATAGCGCGATCCCCTGGGCGCCGATCGA
>JASHZC010000046.1 GCA_030042755.1 Vulcanimicrobiota bacterium
CACGCGCCGCGGGCCGAATTCGTTGATGAAATCCTTGGTGATCAAGAACACATTGCCACGGGCGCCGACGTCTTCGCCCAAGATGACGACGCGCTCGTCGCTCTTCATCGCCTCGTACAGCGTTTCGCGAACGGCTTCGACGTTGTTGAGAACTTTCGAACCGGCGGTCACTGCCACGGCTGCCATGCTCCTTCGTAGAGATTCGTATAGAGATCCGACGCTTGCGGAAAGGGCATCGCTTCGGCTTTGTCGGTCGCCTCATTCGTCTCGCGGAGAACGTCTTTTTTGAGTTCTCGCAGTTCCGCTTCACTAACCACGCCGGCTTCCAGCAAGCGGTGCTCAAAGCGGGGTACGGGGTCGTCCTTGCGGTGCAGCGTGACCTCATCGCGCGTGCGATACGTCATGTCGTTGTCGTCGGTCGAGTGCGCGAGGAAGCGATAGACCGTTCCCTCGAGCAGCGTCGGGCCGCCGCCGCTGTGCGCGCGATCGATCGCCTCCTTCACCGCCGCATAGCTTTCGATCGGATCGAACCCGTCGAACCGCTTGCCGGGAATACCGTATCCGGCGGCGCGCTTCCAAATCTCCGGCTGTCCCATCTGCTTCTCGAGCGGCGTCGAGATCGCCCATTCGTTGTTTTCGACGAGCATGACGAACGGCAGTTTGTGAACCGACGCGAAGTTCATCGATTCGTGCCACTCGCCTTCGCTGGTCGTGCCGTCTCCGCACGTCGCAAGGACCGCGCGGCCCTTTTCGCCGCGATAGGCGATCGCATATGCGGCTCCAACGGCGTGCGGAAGATGGGCCGCCAGAATTGAAGAGAACGACATGAGCCCGATGGTTTTCGAACTGTAATGATTGGGGAATTGACGGCCGCCGTTGTGATCGGCGGCACGAGCAAAAATCGATAGCATGATCTCGTAGGCAGTAATTCCGACACCAAGCGCAAGGCCGAGATCGCGATAGTATGGAGCGAGAATATCTTTGCCGCGCTCGAACGCCATCGCCGCACCGGCTTGTAACGCTTCATGCCCCTCGCTACCGAGTGCGAACGGCACCTTGCCTTGCCGGTTGAGTTGGAAGCCGCGATTGTCGAGTTGCCGTTGCAGCAACATATTCCGAAGAATCTGCCGCAACTGCTCGTCGCTCAGACCGCGACGATCCAGGCTCTTGGCCTTCGTGTCGGTTTTCGCCATAGATCTCTCCCCTCGCGTTGCGTTCGAAGCCGGGCCTGCGGTCACCCTTTCAGTGGAAATTCCGCGCCTCGCCAGCGGACGCCGCGCCCGAAATAGCTCCCCGCCCAGACCGCCAGTCCAAGGATGTCGCGCAGCGGCACGAGCATCGCGCTGCGCGGCGCTGGATCGGCGAATAAGCGCTGCATCTCCCGATGCAATACCAAGCGAAGTGAGAGCGCGAGCGTGGTTAATACGGCGCCGGCAAGCGTGTAGCCGGGCACGAATAGCAACACGAGCGCAAAGGGGAGCGGGTAGGTGACGACCGAGCCGGCGTAGCCCAACGGGCGTTGCACGCGAATCGTGCGTGCCCAGCGCAACTCGTGGTGCCAGAGCGCGGCGAGATCGCGTTCGAAGACGATGTTGTCGACAACGAATGGCGAAAGCGCGACGCGGCGTCCGACTCGGTAGACGAGCGCACCCAGCATGTAATCGTCTGCGAGGTGAGCCGCGAGTGCGTCGACACCTCCGATCGAGTCAAGCACGTCGCGGCGAACCGCCATGGTCGAGCCGAACGTGAACTGCATCGGACCGAGCGTAGCCGCGACGAGCACCGACGGTGCGAATTGATCGTTGATGTGCATGGCTCCGAGCACGGAGGCGACGCCTCCGCGCGGAGATCCTGAGTAGAGCGCCGTTACCGCTCCAACGCGCTCGTCGTCGAACTCGGCAGCGAGTGCGCGCAAATATCCGGGACGCACGCGCATGTCGGCGTCCGAGATCGCGAGTAGCATGTGTTTGGCATGCGGGAGCATCGCCGCGACCTTGGCCATCTTCGGATTACCGGCTCGCACCGTGTCGTCGACGACCAACGTGAGATCGCGCGCCGGAAAGCGCTCGATCACGCGCCGAGCGACGTCGATCGCAACATCGTCGCCCGGGCGGGCACCAAAGATCACTTGGAATCGATCGTAATCCTGATCGCAGAACGAGCAGAGGTTTTCGAACAGCTCCGGTTCGAGGCCGTGCAGCGGCTTGAGGATCGTAATCGGCGGCGCGTTCGAAGTGTGTGGGATCGAACGGCCGCGGGCCCGGAAGACGGCGGCCAGCGCCACACCGAGGTACGCACACCCGCAAAGGCTGAGCGCGCTGAGTGCGATGCCGATGGGATTCAGACTACGCTCCGGCCGCGACGAGGTCGGAATAGCTCGAGAGCCGTGCGCCCGACGCATCCATCGCCGCGCGCACGCGGTCGCTCGTCAGCGCCGCGAACTCGCCGGCAAAATCGTACGATGCGATCGCCGGATCGACTTCCGGCCACGCGCCGACCGCCGGGTGAAAGTACATCTCGATGACGCCTCGAGGAAGCGCTTGCAGGAGCCCGAGAACGCGTTCTTCGTTCATATGTCCGCTCCAGCGAATACCCAGGACCGCGTCGTTGGTAACGACTCCGGCGCGGCCGAGCCGCGCGCGCATGAGCGACAGCCACGGCGTCAGCGCAAGCGATTGACCCGGTTCGCTGGGGATTCGCACCGCGCGCATTCCGAACTCGCGTCCAACTCGCAGTACGATGCCCAAAACCGTGGGATGTACGTGCATGTGATTCTGTGCGTTGACGTGGTCGAGCGTAAGGCCGGTTGCAGCAAACGCAGCAAATTGAGCCCGGATTTCAGCTTCCAATTGACGCCGCGCTCCGGGACGGAAAAAGAAACGTACGCCGGCCTTCGTCAGATCGGTGAGAAAAGCGCCATCGTCGTCGACGAGGTCGGGAATGCGCTCCGGCGGAAGGAACGGGCGCCCGTTGACGAGCACGAGGTGCAACCCGACGCGAAGCGTGGGAAGTTTGGTGGCGCGACGAATGGCATCGGCAGTGCCCGGAGCGCTCACCATCAAGCTAGCCGAACGCAGGACTCCGTCGCGGTGGGCGCGTTCGACGGCCTCGTTGACTTCGCCAGACAGACCAAAGTCGTCGGCAGATACGATCAGGTGGTTGGCCATATGCTTAAGACACCGCATGTAAGGATACCGGGGTAGAGTGTTCGTACCTTCGAATGACGCGTCGATCGTGGGCGCGGGATCGGGACCGCTACGTTTTCGCGA
>JASHZC010000047.1 GCA_030042755.1 Vulcanimicrobiota bacterium
GCGATGTTCGCGACCGCGTATCCGGCCATGAACGAGCTCAACATCATGCGGCTCTCGACACCGCAGAGCGCGATTCTTTCCGCAGTTATCTTCAATGCGTTGATCATCATCGCGCTCGTTCCGCTCGCGCTTCGCGGCGTTGCGTATCGTCCGCTCGGTGCAAACGTCGTGCTGCGCACCAACGTACTCGTCTATGGCGTTGGCGGGATCATCGTGCCCTTCATCGGTATCAAGCTGATCGACGTCATCTTGGCCGCACTTCACTTGACCTAGAGAATAACGATGGCGAACGTACAAGACATCAAAGACAACACCCTCAAGCATCTCGGAACGTCCGTGCTTTACACCGTCGTCACGGTGATTGCGTTCGGTCTGATCTATCCGCTCGTGATGACGCTGCTGGCCCAGGTGTTGTTTCCGTACCAGGCCAACGGTTCGATAATCTACGTGAACGGCAAACCGGTTGGGTCCGCGATCATCGGGCAGCTCTGGACGAAACCGCAGTATTTCCACGGTCGTCCATCGGCTGCCGGAAAGGGTTACGATCCGACATCGACCGGCGCTACCAACTTGGGGCCCACATCGAAGAAATTGATCGACTCGACGAAAGCGACGATCGCTGCGCTGAAAAAGGAAAATCCCGACGCGACCGTGCCGATTCCGATGGACTTGGTGACGTCAAGCGGCAGCGGTATCGATCCCGACATCAGCCCCGAGGCAGCGTACTATCAAGCACCGCGCGTGGCGAAGGCTCGGCACCTTGCGCTGAGCGACGTGAATGCGCTCGTTGCTCGATCCATAAAGGGGCGCACGTTCGGCTTCTTGGGCGAGCCGCGCGTGAACGTCCTTGAACTCAATCTCGCACTGGACCATCTGTCTCCCTAACCCAGTGTCACCCTGAGCCTGTCGAAGGGCTACGCCTCTTCGTCGGGGGCAAGCGGCGCTTGGGCATGCGGGCGCGCGAGCACGAGCAGCTCGCGCGCACCCGCATCGAGCAGGCGCCGGGCAAATGAGTTGCGCGCGGGCCAGCGTGGCGTGCGGTGCGTACCTCCAACCGCGACGACCGTTTCGGGACGCGTTCGCGCCACTTTGAGTAGCGCGACCGCCGAGTCATTGGCGCGCTGATCGATCCACTCCGCATTGGTCAGCCGCGCGGCGCGTTCGAATTCTGCCAGTTGCTTCGGGTCGACGCGATCGTTCGGCTCGGTAATGTGCGCGATACAAAAATCGACTTCGAGTCGCGCTGCAAGGCGGCCGGCCTTGCGAATGAGTAGCATGTCGTCCCCCCGCGCGACGATGCTTACGAGCAGTCGTCCCATCGGGGCCGCGAGCCGCTCGCGCGTCTCGGCGCGCAGCGCTTCGCGGATTGCGAGTTCACGCAGTGAGGCGAGATTTTCTTTGCGGAAAAAGTTCGCAAGCGCGGTTTCGATGCGCTCGGGAGGGTAAATCTTTCCGGCGCGCAGCCGCTCGCGCAGCGTTTCCGGCGTCACGTCGATCAGGATCACCTCGTCGGCGAGCGGAAGAATGCCGTCGGGAAGCGTTTCGCGTACGACCGTTCCCGTCATGCGATAGACGACTTCGCTGAGTGCCTCGAGGTGCTGAACGTTCAGGGTGGTCAAGACGTCGATGCCCGCGCGCAGGAACGCGAGAACGTCGAGGTAGCGCTTGGGCGCGAGCGATCCCGGCGCATTGGTGTGCGCCAATTCGTCAACCAGCACGACGCGCGGTTTACGCGCCAGAACTGCATCGCGATCCATCTCGGTATACGTGATGCCATCGACCGTGATCGTCTTGCGCGGAATGATCGGGAGATCGTCGATCATGGCCTCGGTCTCGGGGCGTTTATGCGTCTCGACGAAGCCGATCGCAACGTCGACGCCGTCGGCCATCAACTGCTGCCCGCGATCCAGCATGGCAAACGTTTTTCCCGCTCCGGCCGCCGCGCCGAGGTAGACGGTAAGCTTACCGTACCCGACGCGCATGCGATCGCCGAGCGTCCCCGACAGCGGCGTTGTGAACGTCGTCGGCTCGAGAAAGGACTGCGTGGAATCGATAACCGCGATGTCACGCTCGACCGGAAGATTGACCAAGCGACGCGCGATCTTGTCATTTGGCAGCGCAACCATCGAGGCGCGCAACTTCGAGAAGTCGATGCGCTCGAGCGGCTCCGCGGGCAGCAACTCGGCGTTGTGCTCGGTAGCCTCGCGCCCGAGCCTGTGTATGTCGACGCCGGGAGCCGGAAGTATCTCGAGTGCCAAATCGAACGCTGCGGCGATCGGTGCGGAGCGTTGGAGAAACATGTGCGGGTCGATTTCGCTCGGAATGCACGCAACTGCCACGGCTGCGCTGGCGGCAGAGACAATCGGCAGCGTCAGGTCGTCGATGGTGCGCAACAAAAGCTCGCGCAACATGATCAGCGTTGTTTCTTTGAACGCGCCGTATGCGGCGCGATCGATGTCCTCGGTCCGAACGATCTTTCCATGCTCCAATCTGCGGCGCAAGAGCTCGGGCGAGGCGTCGATTGCAATGACCTCGTCGGCCGCCTTGAGGAACGAGAGCGGAACGATTTCGCGGATAGGATATCCCAACAACGCCTCTGCCGTCGCCGAGACCGTCTCGAGATGCGCGATGTTGAACGCGCACAGAACGGAAATCCGCGCTTCCCGCAGCGAGAGCGCATCTTGCCAACGCTTGGCATTACGCGATTCGCCGAGGTTGTCGTGCGCGAGCTCGTCGAGGACGATGACCTCGGGTTTCGCCGCGATCGCAGCGTCGAGGTCGAATTCATCGAACGTTTGCGAACCGATGCGGACCTGACGCGTGGGGATGCGCGGTAATCCCTGCGCCAGGAGCTCGAGATCGGGGCGGTCCTTGGTTTCGATCCAACCGATTGCAACGCGTTTGCCCGCTGCCTGGAGGCGCCGCGCATCGGTCAGCAATCGCCGAGTCTTTCCGGCTCCCGGCGCGGCGGCAATATAGACGACGAGCCGTGCATACTCGCCGTATTCCCGCAGCAACTGCTCCGGCGTCGAACGTTCCATGCCGCATTTCCTTCGCGAAGGGTGTACGGCGTACCGCCGTGAAGGCGCCGGTGTGATTGAATGGCTCTGCTACGGCCTGCTCGTGATCGCGTGGGTCATCGATCTCGTCACGCCGCAGCTCTTTGTCGCAGCCATCCTCCTCAACGGTCCGATCGCGCTCTCGACGCTGGCGCTGCGGCCGAACCTTACAATTCGTCTGATCGTGCTTGCGGAGATCGCAAACGTCGTCGCCGGTTACGTCAACGGCGTGCACGACGGCTATCACTGGAACGCGATCGCGATCGGCGATCGCGCGCTCTCCGCCGCATCGTTCGTACTCGTCGGCGTTCTGACGATCTACACACAGCGAAGCGCGCGTCGCGCAGGCGAAGCCGAAGAGCGCGAGCGGCAGATCGACCGCGAACGCGCGTTGCGTCATGCGATGGAGCACGTGCGCGCGAGTCTGAATATGGAGTTGGTTCTGAGATCTGCCGTGCGCGAAGCCGAACTCTTGACGGGCGCGGACTCGGTGATGATCGCGATGCGCCAGTCATCGCTCGAGATCCCCGAGATCTATGAAATGACCTTGGATGGCCACGACGTCACCACACGGCGAGGCGCGCTTCGCCCGGAAGTTGCGTCGATGATCGAGCGCGCGAGGGAGTCGCGGCGCGTGGTGGCAATCGATCCAAGCGAGCCGCTCGGGCGTCTGCTCGATGAGGCCGCACTCATCGGTTCGCTCGATATTGAAGGCGTCGACATCGCGATCGTCGTGCAGTGGAAATCGCGAGTGCCAAGCACGTACGAGCGCACGGCGTTTCAAGATTTCGTCGACAACTTGAGCGTGGCGGTACAGCAGGCGCGCCTGTTCATTCGGCTGGCCGAGCAAAACGAACAGATCGGTCGGCAGCGCAACGAACTGCAAGAACGCAGCTCGGTCATTCGCGACCTCGTTTACGCGCTCGCTCACGATCTCCGAACGCCGCTGGTTGCGGCCGACGTGACGATGACGCAGGCGCTGGCCGGCGCATACGGCGCGCTGCCCGACCGCTATCGCGACGTATTGAAAAGCAGCGTCGCCTCGAATATCGATTTACGGCGGCTCGTCGAAACGTTGCTGCTGGTCGCTCGGTACGAGGCCGGCGAGGATTCACGTGCCTTCGCACCGTTAGAAATCGGAACGACGCTCGAGCGCGTGGGTGCAGAGGTACGCCCCGTTGCGGAAGGAAAGGGCGTCGAATTGAGGGTGGAACAGCCGCAGCCGGAAATCGTGTTACTCGCCGACGGCGACGAGTTACGGCGCGCGGTGACGAATCTCGTTGCCAACGCGCTGGACGCTACGCCCTCGGGTGGGCACGTACGCGTGAGCGCGGCGGCCCGCGGTGGCATCGCTTCGATCGAGGTGGAAGACGACGGCTTTGGCGTTCCGCCGGAGCGCCGCGCGGCGTTGTTCCAGCGTTTCGGCGGCGTACGCGGTGGTGCAGGCACCGGGCTAGGCCTCTACATCGTGCATCGGATCGCCGAGAAATACGGTGGTCGCGCGTATTATCGGCCACGTGAGCCGCAAGGCAGTTTCTTCGTTATCGAACTTCCCGTGCGGCGAGAGGCGGCATGAACGAGCACGTCCGAATTGCGATCGTCGAAGATCACGCTTTGACGCGAGAGGGCATGCGAACCGCGCTTGCCGATGTGTTTACCGTCGTGGGCGAAGCCGCCGACGGAATTTCGGGCTTCGATGTGATCCGGCGGGAACGCCCCGACGTAGCCGTAATCGATCTCGGCCTTCCCGGTGTGGACGGCATCGAGTTGACGAAGCGGATTCGCGCAGAGCTACCGAGCACGCGTGTCGTCATCATGACGATGATCGACGTTGAAGAAGAAGTCGTCGCAGCGCTCGCCGCTGGAGCGGACGCCTACTGCTTGAAATCATCGCCCATTTCGGTGTTGATCGACGCAGTGCGCATCGCATACGAAGGCGGCGCGTATTTCGATCCGCGCATCGCGCACGTGGTGCTTTCGCGTTTCTCGTCACGCGGGGCGCCGTCACCCGCCGCACCGTCACCGCTTACACCGCGGGAGGTCGACGTGCTGCGACTGATTGCAGACGGTAAGGGAAATACGGAGATCGCTGCAAGCCTCAACATCGGCCTAGGCACCGTGAAGGGGCACATCCGGGATATTCTCGAGAAACTCTCGGCGGCCGATCGCACTCAAGCCGCAGTCCTGGCGTTACGGAAGGGCTTTATCTAGCCCTTCGACTACGCGGGTTTCGCTTCGCTCAACCGCTCCGCTCAGGATGACAAGTCACGATGGCAATGATTCGCAAAAGAGAGCCTGCAGTTTTTCGGCCGCGCCGTTCTTGACGACCGCGACGATGCGGTCGCCGACGTGAAGCACGGTCTCGCCGGTTGGGATTGCGATGCCGTCGTCGCTTCCGCGCTCGATCGCCACGATCACGCTGTTCCGCGGCAAGCGTAGGTCGGCAAGGCTGCGTTCAGCGGCTTGCGATCCGCTCGGAATACCGACGCGCACGAGGCTCAGGTTGCCGCGTCCGAAGAGGTGCATGGTTTCAAGCGCCGCGCTATAACTGGCGGCGTTGACGTGCTGATTGAGGACGTCGAGGATGATTTCGGTCGAGGAGATGACGACCACCGGATCTTCCGGATC
>JASHZC010000048.1 GCA_030042755.1 Vulcanimicrobiota bacterium
TCAGATCGATCGCGTTGAGGTCGAGACGGTCGCGCATCCGAATCTAGTCTATCTTTATTGCAATATTAGGACTAGCCGGATTTATCGAGAAGATATTTTCCGTAAATGGGATAATGCGGCCCCAAGGCGGCCCGGTTAAACGAGCGGCCGCTTATTCGACGGGCGCCGGTTCCGGAAGACGCAACCGTTCCGTGACCGAGTCGTATTCGAAGAGCTCGGCATACCGCCCCCAGTCGACCGCCGTTGCCAGTTGGCGTTGCGCCTCTTCGGCCGGAAAGTGTTCATCCCAAAGATCCAAAAAGAACTCGGCTGATATATCGCCGTCGGGGCACGCCTCGAGCGTTTTTACCATCGTTTCGAAGATCGGAATGTGCTTGAGTAATTGCTCTCGGAAAATCTCTTTACTGTGCAGAATCGTCGCGCGCGCGAACTCGCGCCCTATATCGGTTAGTGCAACCTTTCCCGCGATTGTCTGCGCGAAGCCGAGCGAGACCTCGGCCTCTAAGATGGCGAGCAAATCGTCGGGCGAGACGGCCAGACGATCGGCAAGCACCGCAATCTCTATGTTTTCGTCGGGCTTCTTCGAGAGAATCTCGAGCAGGCCGCTGATGCCGCCGATGCGTACGTGGGGAAGGGGCTTCGAGAAGGGCGAGACGACGGCTGACTCGTGATGCCGCACCGCTTCGAACGATACGTCGGCTGCGGGATTAGTCATCACTTGGTAAAGGTAATCGACGAGCTCCTTGAATCGCGAGGCTTTGCGATCGTGCGGACGCGGCAAATCGATCGTCACCTCTCCGCGAATATGTCCGGGATTCGAGCCGAGGACCAGCACGCGATCCGCAAGCAATACGGCCTCCTCGATGTTGTGCGTCACCAGCAGAATGCTTTGCGAGGGGAAGCTTCCGGCGTTCCAGAGTGCGTCTATTTCGCCACGAAGATTTTCCGCAGTGAGCACGTCGAGCGCGCTGAAGGGCTCGTCCATGAAGAGCACCTTGGGCTCCACCGCCAGAGCCCGCGCATAGCCGACGCGTTGCTTCATCCCTCCCGAGAGCTCTTTGGGATATGCGCTTTCGAAGCCGTCAAGACCGACCAAATCGATCATGCGCAGGGCGCATCGCTCTCGCTCCGCCGGCGCCACGCCGCGTGCTTCAAGCCCCAGCTCGACGTTCTGCAAGACCGTGAGCCACGGCAACAGGGCGAAGCTTTGAAAGACCATCGCGACGTCGGGATTCGGTCCATTCAGGACGCGGCCGCTGCTGATGACGACGCCGTCGCTCGGCGGAATGAGCCCGGCCATGATCCGCAAGAGCGTACTCTTTCCGCTTCCGCTGCGACCCAACAGCGCGAGCAATTCGCCGCCTCGAACGAGCAGCGAAATCCCGCGCACCGCGGTGAACTCGCCCTTCCCACCGGGTAAAGGAAAGCGTTTGGTGATGTCCTGGCACACAATCAAGTCGTCGCTCATAGCGAAAACCGCGTTTGCGCGAATGCGTAGAGCCGCCGCCAGACAAATCGATTGACGGTTACGACGAACAGGCTCATGACGCAGATGCCGAGCGCTTCGCGCGCGCCATCGCCTTTGCCCGTCGCCTCCGTGATATAAGCGCCCAGCCCGGTCGCCGCCAGCGTCGAACTGCCCCACGTTACGACTTCCGAAACGATGCTCGCGTTCCAGGCGCCCCCGCTGGCCGTGATGGCACCCGTTACCCAAGACGAAAAAACCCCGGGAATGATGAACCGCCGCCAGCGCAGCCATCCTCGCACTTCGAGATCCGCGGTCATCTCGCGGAGCTCCGTGGGAACGCTTTGCGCACCGGCGATCGTGTTGAACAGCACGTACCATTGTGCCCCCAGCGCCATCAACAAAATGCAGCCAAAGTTGATTGGGATGCGAAATGCGATGAAAGCCATGGTCGCAAATGGGAAGAGAATATTTGCCGGAAACGACGCGAGAAACTGCGCGACCGGCTGGAGCGCGCGCGCCAGGCGTGGATGGAACCCGATCGCGACGCCGGCCGGCACCCAGAGCAGCGACGCAACGGCCACGAGAACCAGAACGCGCGTCATCGTCGCCGCCGCCAGTACAAAGGCGTGCCCGACCTCCCTCAACCCAACCGTCACCAGCATAAAATGCGCAATATACGCACTGAGAAGCAACAGCGCAACGATGAGTGCGGCATTGAAAGCGTGCTCGCCGATCGCATGTCCTCGCCCGCGCTGAAAGGACGGCTTTACCCGGGTGATCCGCGACAGTGCGCGGTTAACGAGCTCGGCGACGGGTGCCCAAACGCGAGCCACGAGCTTGAGGACCTGCGCCGAGCGAATTATGTCGTACACCCACGATTCGGGCTGACTCGCCGCCGCGCTTTGCTCGAACCGGAACTTGTCGGCCCACGCGACGACCGGTCGCCAGAACAGCTGATCGACGATGACGATCACGATAGCGATGGTGATCGCCGCCCATACGAGGGCCGGCACGTTCTTCTGCAATACCGCGGATGCGACGTACGATCCGATTCCCGGCAGCGTGTAATTGACATTCCCGACGCTGATCGCCTCGCTTGCCGCCAAGAAGAACCAGCCCCCGCCAAAACTCATCATCGAGTTCCAGACGAGGCCCACCATGCTCGATGGCACCTCTATTTTGACGAACCGTTCCCATAGCGAAAGGTTATAGAGCGAGGCAGCTTCGGTGAGGTCCTGCGGAATCGAGCGCAGCGACTGGTAAAAGGAGAACGTCATGTTCCACACCTGAGCGGTGAAGATCGCGAAGACCGAGGCGAGCTCCAGCCCGAGCAGGCTACCCGGAAAGAGCGCGATGAATCCGGTTACCGTGATGGTCAAAAAGCCGAGCACCGGGACCGATTGCAGAATGTCGAGCAGCGGAATCAAGACTCGCTGGGCGCGACGGCTATGCGCCGCAGCGTAGCCGTATGCAAAGGTGAAGAGCAGCGACCAAATCAGGGCGATGAACATGCGTAACGCCGAACGTGCAGCGTAATATGGTAAGAACCGCGGCGAAAGGTCGATGTGAGGAACCAGATGTTTCTGCGGAACGAACGCAACCAGCGTTCCCGAGCCGATCCGCGCGAGCGCCGTCAGCAACGCGATTGCGCCCAGAATGACGACCGCATCGGCCAGCCCGAACGGCGGCCGCCGCAGCGCTCCCGGAGTGGGGTACGTAGCCAGATTTAGACCGAAATCGCCGGCTGCTTGATGCGCCAGCCCCAGATCAACAACCAGAGCATGAAGACGAGCTCTCCAAGCGCCGTAAGGCGCCGTGATGTACGGCAATCAATGCGGCTTGAGGGAGCGTCAGCCCGGCGTGGTTCGTCGTGGCCAGTTTGCGTACTCCTTGTAGGTTCTAGCTCAATCGCCGGCATCTCCCAACGAGAGCAGAAGCTTTCGCAGCAGGTCGGCGAGTTGCAACTGTTCTCGCGCGCTCAAGCCGGCCAGCAGCCGCTCTTCGTTGGCTACGTGTTCGGTGGTTGCGGCATCGATAAGCGCCTTTCCCTTTGCCGTGAGCCGGACGAGCGTGCCGCGACGGTCATGCGGATCGGGTCGCCGTGACACCAGGCCGGCTTCTTCCAAACGGTCGATGCGATTGGTCATTGCCCCCGATGTGAGCATCATCTCACGGTAGAGGTGCGTAGGGGACAGCTGATACGGGCGGCCCGCGCGCCGGAGAGCCGCTAAGACGTCGAACGACTCACCCTGAAGTCCGGAACGCTCGTGCGTCTCGTCCAGGCGAGGGCGAAGGGCGGCCGCGGTACGCTGGATTCGGCCGACCAACGCCATGGCTCTCGTATCGAGGTCGGGCCGTTCGCGGCACCACTGCGCCAGTATTCGATCGATCCGGTCCTGCATATCTCGATGTTAAGACACTTGACGGGCGCGGTCCTTCTGAAGTATCTTTACGTTAAGATGATAAAAATAAAGATAAAAGCGCTAGACCATGTCGTGCTCAACGTTTCCGATGCCGAACGCAGCCTCGCGTTCTACGCGGGCCTCCTCGGGCTTAGCCCCGAACGCGCGGACGCGTTTCGCTCAGGGCGCGTACCGTTTCCCTCGGTCCGGATCGATGCCGGCACGATCGTGGATTTTCTGGATCCGGTACACCGTGAAGTCACGCCTGCGGGTCGAAATCTCAACCACATCGCGCTCGCGGTCGAGGACGCGCCCTCTGAAATCGCCGCGTTTCTTAAAGCGCGCGGCCTCCCGATCGAACGCGAGATGACGGGCAATTTTGGAGCGCGGGGCGATACGGCACATTCTTTCCACGTGTTCGACCCGGACGGCAACCTGCTCGAGTTGCAGGCATATGAATAGCGTCTCGCAGCGGGCAGATGTGCCTCGGCGATTAGGAGCGCCATGAGATTCAATCGGCGGCGCAGTACTAGAGGTCGGTGATCGTTCTGCTGGGCGTGCTGGTCGTCGTCATTGGTTTTGCGCTGCGCTTTAATCCATTGCTCGTTGTGACCGTCGCGGGATCACTTCCGCACTGCTGGGCGGCTTAAGCCCGCTCCACGTGCTCGAGGTCTTTGGCACCGGGTTTGCTGCAAGCCGGTCGATAAGCATCGCCTTCATCGTGCTGCCGGTCATCGGGCTCTTGGAGCGTTATGGCCTGCAGCAGCGCGCCAAGATGCTGATCTCTCGCGCCGCCGTGCTTACCGCCGGACGTCTCCTGCTGGTGTATCTCTTCATTCGTCAGCTCACTGCCGCCGTGGGGCTAACGAGCATCGGCGGGACGGCCCAGATGGTGCGTCCCGTGATCTATCCCATGGCCGAAGGCGCGGCGCTGCGCGCGTACGGCCAAACCTCGCAGCCGCTGACCGAGACGATTAAAGCGCACGCCGCGGCAGCCGATACGGTGGGTTGGTTCTTTGGCGAGGACTGCTTCGTGGCGATCGGTTCCGTTTTGCTGATCGTCGGCTACGTCAACGCCAGCTATCATCTCAAACTCGATCCGCTTCAGATCGCGATCTGGGCGATTCCGACTGCGATTGCCGCATTCGTGATTCACGGATTCCGGCTGCTGCGTCTTGACGGTCGTCTCGCTGCAATTGCACGCGCTGAGGCTCGAACGAAACCACAGTGATCTCTGCCGAATGGATCTACTGGCTGCTTGGAGGCTTTTTCTTCATGGTCGGCATCGAGATTGCGCTCGATCGCGCGCATCGCAAGCGTTGGCCGAACGCCGCCTTTTGGTGTTTGCTCGGCATGTCGCTTTGCTACGGCAGCTTCGTCCCACGGCTGCCGGCCTGGCTGCTCGGCGTAGCGGTAATCAGCATGGCGCTCATCGCGGGCTTCGGCCTAACCGGTTCCGGCGACGTGCGCACGACGAGCGAGGCCCAACGTGCCGCAAGTGCGGCGCGCAGTGGGAATGCGCTGTTCGTTCCGGCGCTGACGATTCCGGCGGTGACCGTGCTCATTTCGCTGGGAGCCGGCCGGCTCGTTATCGGCGGACGTCCGCTGCTGGCGCAGCAGTCGCAGACGCTCGTCGGCCTTGGGGTCGCGACGATCGTCGCGCTCGGCGTTGCGTTTGCGCTCCTGCGCCCGAAGCCGCCGACGGTCGCGCTGAGCGAAGGGCGACGGCTGCTCGAGTCGATCGGCTGGGCGGCATTGCTCCCTCAGATGCTCGCCACCCTGGGATTGCTGTTTACGAAGGCCGGCGTCGGCACGCAGGTCGGCGCGATCGCGCAACACCTCGTTCCGGAGCATTCACGACTCTTTGCGGTGGTCGTCTATGCGCTCGGAATGGCCGGCTTCACAATCATCATGGGCAACGCCTTTGCAGCCTTTCCGATCATGACCGCCGCGATTGGTTGGCCACTGCTCGTCGAGCACATGGGTGCACATCCGGCGCCGCTCTTTGCGATCGCAATGCTCTCGGGTTTTTGCGGAACGCTCTGCACGCCGATGGCGGCGAACTTCAACCTCGTGCCACCGGCACTGCTGGAGATGCAGGATAAGTACGCGCAAATCAAGGTCCAGATACCGACCGCGGTCGTGCTCCTAGCCGTCAACATCGTTTTCATGTTGGTGTTCCCGTTCCGATGATGCGTTTGGCCGACGCGCTGGCGCCGCGCATCGCGCCCGTGGTGCTTGCAAACCTGACGACGCCTTGGCCATACCACGACTCGCACGTTTTCGAAAACGGCGACCTGCCGCACGATCCGTTTGTCGCGCACCCCGCTTTCGGGAACTCTTTCGATTGGCATTCGAGCGTGCACTCGCATTGGACGGCCCTGCAGCTGGCCGAGCGCGGGGACGCTGACCTGGTGAATGCGCTGGCACGAAATCTCAGCCCGGCGAAGATCGCTGCCGAAACGCGGTATCTACGCCGGCGCGAGACGTACGAACGGCCTTACGGCTGGGCTTGGGCGTTGCGCTTGGCGGCGTCGGCGCAAACCTGTGCGGCCGAAGTGGTCGCCTGTTGCGGCGCCGAACTGCGCGAGATGGGCGCCGCGATCGGCGATGCCGCGCTGCGTTGGCTCGACGTTCTGCCGCTTCCGGTGCGCCACGGCGTTCACTCAAATACCGCCTTCGCAATGGGCTTAATGCATGACGCGAGCGATGCGCTAAAGCTCGATGCGCTGAAGCGCGCGATCGAGCGGCACGCGCTCGAGTGGTTCGGTGCCGACCGCGAATGGCCGGCGGCATGGGAACGCAGCGGCAACGACTTTCTCTCGCCGGGGCTCGCCGAAGCCGATCTCATGCGCCGCGTACTCGCCCGCGAGAAGTTTGGAGCGTGGTGGAAGGGATTCCTACCGGCACTTTTGCCGCAATCTCCGTTGCTTTCTGTGGCGAGCGTCCCGAACGTAATGGACGGACAGCTCGTGCATCTGCACGGTCTCAACCTGTCGCGCGCCGCCACCCTGGCGGTGCTGGCGCGGGTGCTACACGATTCGACGCTGCTCCAATACGCTCGACGGCTCTACCAAGCGAGCGTCGATCGCGCGGTTACCGGGCATTACAGCGAGCTGCACTGGTTGCCGACCTTCGCATGGACGGCGGCCACAGCGATCGACGCGTCGGAAGCGGAGACGGTGGCTCTCGACTAGGTGCCTCTACGCGTGTTGCACGACGCAGTGCCGCCGCTCTTGCTGATCATGGTGAACTCGACGGATGGATACTGTAACTTCCCCTCCTTTTTGGGCGCCTGTGTGAAGAAGAGGTTGTTCGACTCACCGGTCGTTCCGCTGTCGGCGGGGCAGGTCGGTTTCTTCTTCAGGCCGGTGTCCGTCTGCAGGTTCACGGTGATCCTCGACCCCGAGTTGAAGACCGCAATGCCGCCGCCGGCGTTACCGACAACGTTAAACTCTGCACCCATCCAGTGCGAAGCGAGATCCGTGATTCCGTCGCTCTGAATGTCCACATATTTGTACTCCGTCGTGCCTACCGAAAGGTAGATGCTGTCGCCGCTCAAGGCCGCCTGGCCGGTTTCGGTCAGTTTGCCGAGATCCGTAATCGAGACGTTGGGAATGTAAACCGCTTCCGGGCTGTTTTGGACGCATCCGATGTTGCCAACGAGCTGCCAACCTTGCCCCGGAGGGCAGCTACTGAAGCCGGGTTCTGAAGTGGCAACGAGCCAATCCTGAATGAAGAGGTATGCAGTGCCGCCGTTCGGGGGATTCTCGAAGACGAACTGTTCCCAGCCATCGCAATTTGAAAGGCTCCCACACGCGGCGGTCGGGAAGAAATACGAGTTCAGCTGCAGCGTATAGCTGTTCAAGCCGTTTTCGCTACCATCTTCGGTTTGCACGGTTTTCACGCCCCTGACTTTCGGAAACGTGCCGATGGCCGAGGAGATGAGGCTAGGGTTCGTGTCCGCGGTAAAGTCGAGGCCATCACCGACGTTGGCCGGTCGGATCCCCGGGCGGCGCGACGGCGGAACCGGGTACCAAAGATGCGGCGGGGTAGCGCAAGCGATGCGCACCCAATTCGTCGAGGGATACGTCGCTTTAAAGCACCCCGCGCCCGTCAATCGCTTTTGCAACGCACGATGCCAGGAATCCACGGAGCTCGCCGGGTTACCGGCAGCGGCGGTTCCGCCCGACGGAAACAGCGTCGAATTGGAACAAGCCGACAGCACGGCGGACAGAAGCGCGATCGAAGCTAGTCGTGAAAAATGCATGATTAAACAACCTTCCAACGGACACCCCGCAGCAGGTTGCACTTTTACGACAAGCGCGTTTTGTCCACCTTCGGCCTTAAGCCGGCGCGGCTAAGGTCTTAGCGATGATCTCCTCGATGTCGTCGAAGCGACTGATGCTGAGCTGTTCGCCGTCGAGAAAGAACGTCGGCGTGCCTTCGACGCCTTGATTGGCACCCTCTTCCAGGCTGCGCTGAATCGCATCGGAAACGGCGCGGCTAGAAAGGTCATGCTCGAAGCGGTCGACGTCGAGCCCGATGTTGCGCGCATAGTCGAGCAGATCTGAATCTTCGAGCCGCCGTTGATGCTCGAATAGCATATCGTGCATCTCCCAGAACTTGCCTTGGAGTCCAGCAGCCTCAGCGGCTTGCGCCGCATGCAATGCGTGTGGGTGGATTTGCGTTAGGGGGAACGGCCTGAAGATCTCCGCTAAGTCATTCTTGAAGCGTCCTGCGGCCCGCTTTACGTACGGAAACGCCATTCCGCAGTAGGGACACTCGAAATCGGCATACTCGACGAGCCTCAGGCGCCCGTTGGGGTTTCCGCGCACGTAATCAGGCATTTGACGATCGCCGGCCGACGCCCGCTGAGTCATTCTTCTTCACGCTCCCGCCGACGCCACCTATGAGCGGCTGTCAGAATGCACGCAGTTGAAGAGATCGCTCTTACCTTCTACCGGCGTGCACTTAACCTCCATGTGCGAAGAGACATGATGGTCGCGCAGACAGGCTTGCTCCTGACATATTGTATTCGCATCCGACGGTTTACATTGCGGGCCCTTGTGCTCGTGGGTTTCCATCGTTCACCTCATTTCCTCATGGCTCGTCTTACCCGGCCTTCCAAATTCTTCATCGCCTGACGGTTTCCGCGCGAGTCGTCGTAAGATTGTCGCACGCTTCCGAGCGGTCTCCTGGTCAATGTCACGCGCGTCGTTCGGGCGCTCCGTTTCGAAGCCGGCGCGCGAGATCCGCGGGCGGCATCATCCCTACGATCGCGCGCTGATGCGGCCATCCCATGGCGGGAACGCCGGTCACGCCCGCTTGGTGGGCCTCTTCGATCGACGCGTCGACCGCGGGCGAAAAGCGGCGTTGGTGCCACGCGTCTTCAACCTCCGAGGCGGACACGCCGAGACGTTCGGCGATCGGCACGATGACCGCGCGTTTCGAGATATCGGCGTGTTCGGTGAAGAACGCGCGAGAAGCGTCGTGGTAACAGCGGCCTGCGGCATCGTCGCCCTTTTTAGCGCGCACGAGTTCGGCCGTCTCGAGCGCGAAACGCGAATTTACGTTACGTTGCGGCGGATCGATCGGAAGCCCGACCTCTTCTGCCAGGCTCTCGAGCCTCGCACGAACACGCGGCCAGTCTTGCGGCGGAAATGGTTTCGGCGCTCCCCCGGGCGGCGTCTCTGGATGCAGCTCGAAGGGGAGCCATCGCAGATCGGCGTGCA
>JASHZC010000049.1 GCA_030042755.1 Vulcanimicrobiota bacterium
GTACGCTGCGCGAGCGAGACCGCTGCCAATGCTGACGCGTCGAACGCCGAGCTCCGAGAGCTCGGCAAGAGTTAACTGCATGCCGCTCAAACCAGCGAGGACGTTTACAGGCAGGTCTACCGCGCGCACGACGGCCGCGATTTCTTCTTTGGTGCGCAGGCCCGGAGCGTAGAGAACGTCGGCGCCGGCCTCCGCAAAGGCCTGAAGGCGAGCGATCGTATCGGCGAGATCGGGCCGGCCCGCGATGTAGTTTTCGGCTCGTGCCGTTAGCGTAAACGGAAACGGCAATGCGTGCGCCGCTTCGGCTGCGGCACGCACGCGCTGCGCAGCAAACGAAATTTCGTAGGGTTCGCCCACGCGGTGCAGCGGCAGATCTTCGATCGAACAGCCTGCCAACCCGGCGGCAGCGGCAAGGCGGACCGTTTCGGCAACGCCGGCCGGATCGTCGGCATAACCGTTCTCGAGGTCGGCGCTCACCGGAAGATCGGTCGAGACGGCGAGGATGCCGCAATGATCGATCATCTCATCGCGACCGACCTCGCCGTCGATCTTTCCAATGGACCGCGCGAATCCGGCGCTCGTCGTAGCGATGGCTTCAAAACCGAGCTGCTCGAGGACCCGCAGCGATCCGAGGTCCCAAGGATTTGGAATCACGAACGCGCGATCGCGCTCGTGCAGGGCTCGAAATGCCCGAGCTTTATCCGCTTGATTGCGCATAGCGCAAACTACTTAGTGCGGATGCTGCGGCCAGCCTCCAGGAGGTGCGACCATGATGACGTTCTGTGCCTTCATGGAACCGCGATCGACGTTGGCGCGAAAGCGCCCGGTGATCGTCTGGGTTTGTCCTTCGGTAACGGTCGCGTTGCCGAACTGGACGACATTGACGCACTGCGCGTCGCAAAGCTGGTATTGCGTCATCGGACCGCGCGGCCCGTTCTTGGTCTGCACGTTCTTGATCGTTCCGGTGACGGTGACGTCTTGTTTATCGTAGTTGGTCGCGCCCGCGATGACGGCCGACGGAGCAAGCGGAGCCGGAGTCGGCGTTTGCGAGAGTGCCGGTGCAATCGTAATGCCGAGAAGGACGAAAAGGGAAACGAGTTGCTTCATGGGATAACCTCCGCCGGCCATCTTTTCAGCACAGCCTGTGCCATGCCTGGGAGTTTGCTAGGGCTAGCCGACGATGACCACGTTCCGGGCTTGGATGATGCCGTTCGAGTAGATGACGAAGAATTTTCCCTCGACCGTCAGCGACTGGCCTATCGAAAAGGATGGCCTACTGTATTCGACCACGTTTACGCACACGCTATCGCACAAAGCAAACTGCGTAACCACGCCTCCAGGAATTCGGCGAACGGCCATCGCGCGCACGATTCCTAAGACCTCTACATTTCGCCGGTCGTATTTCGTTGGTGATGCCAATATCCCCGACGGCGCCAGTAGGTTCGCCGCGAGCAAAACGGCGAGAAGCCTCATCATCCGCTAACCTCCGTGACTCCAGGAACGGAGAACTAGTCCGGCCGCCGAGGCAAGCATAAGCAAAATGAACAGGCTGCGCAGTACGTTCTCGGGGAGGCGCTTAGCCAGGTTCACGCCGTGCGGCACGGCAAAGGCTCCGCCAATCGCAAGCGCGATTCCTGGAATCCAATCGATATCGCGCGCGAATGCGTACGTGATGATGCTTACGATCGTGCCCGGCGCAACCAGCGCGAGGCCCATGCCCTGTGCCGCTACCTGGCTCAAACCGAAGAGCGCCGACATCGCAGGCACGGCGAACACCGCGCCGCCGACGCTGAAGAATCCGGAGAGCGTGCCGCCGATCGCGCCGACGATGCCGGCATAGGGCCAAGGCAACGTACGTTTCGCGCCAGAGCGTTTCGGACCAAAGGTGCGCCACGCCATCTGCGCCGCGATCGCTGCGATGAAAATCGCGAATGCGATGCGTAACGGTTCGCTCGGAAGTGATGTAGCGACGTGCGCGCCCACGTAGGTAAACGGAACCGCAGTCGCGGCAAGCGTGATTGCCAGGCGCGTGTTCATGCCGACCTTGCGTACGTAATGCCACAATCCAAGCAACACGTTCGGGACGATCATTACGAGCGCAGTTCCTTGCGCGAGTTGTTCCGAGTAACCGAAGAAGACGCCGAGCACGGGAATAGCAATCAAACCTCCGCCGATTCCAAACAGACCGCCGAGGTATCCGAAGAGCAAGCCGAGCACCAGATAGGTGGCTACGTGAAGCAACATGTGCGCCATTATATGACAAAATGTCGGCACGCATCATCGTTTTGGTCACACTTTGCGCGAACGATGCGTAGAGAGTGGTATTGAACGAAGATATTCCCTTTGGACCATTCGTCCTCAGCATGCCACAACAGGCGCTGTGGCATGCCGGTTCGCCGGTGTTGCTGAAACCCAAGGAAGCCGAGTTGCTGGCCCTGCTTGCTGCGCGGCGCCCGCGCACGATTTCGAAGGACGAAATCATCGAGCGCCTGTGGCGCGGCGCGGCGGCCAGTGACGCGGCGCTGGCGCAGACGGTCTATCGCCTGCGCCAGACGCTCGCTCTGTACGCGGGCGATCGTGAATTTATCCGCACGATTCCCGGAATCGGTTTGCAGTTCACCGGCGGCTCCCCGATCGATGCGAAGAACAGCAATCCCGATTTTCAGCGCGAAACGTTTCCACTGTTGCAGCAGGCCGTCGCAAAGTTTCGCCGGCGGACTGAAAGCGGCATCATCGAAGCGATCGGATTGCTCGAACAGATATGCGAGCGTGATCCTCAATATCTCGCCGCTCGAACGATGTTGGCCAAAGCCTACACGACGGCAGGTATTCGGCTCATCTACGATCCGCGTGAAGCGTATTGGCGAGCGAAATACACGCTCGCCGCGGTTGTTGCAGTCGCGCCGGACTCGGCCGATGCGTTCGCCGCCCTCGCGACGCTGCTTTTGTTTTTTGGCGCAAATCGCGAACAGTCGCGCAGCGCGATCGAGCACGCACTCGTGCTCGGTCCTCATTTGCCGGCCGCCCACAATGCGGCCGTGTGGGAGCGCCTAAGCCGAAGGGACTTCGCCGCCGCACTCACGCAAGCCGATTTGGCTCTCGCCGCGCGACCGGACTCGCCGCATGCGAGCTCGCAGGTCGGCATCGCCTTGTACCTCGCAGGGCGTCACGACGAAGCCCGTCGTCATTTCACAAGCGCGCTCGAGTTACACCCGCAGCTCGCTCCGGTGCTCTTTTATGATGCGTGTGCGTGCTTCATGACGGAGTCGTATGACGAGGCGCTTGCGCGATTGCGCGGCATCTCAGGTAAGGACCTGATGGCGCGCGTCATCGCATTGCGTGGGGCGATCGCCGCGAAACGCGGCGATCGCAAGAGAGCCCGCGAGGCTCTCGCAACGCTCATGTCGTCACCGATTCCTGCAGACATCTCAGCTTGCGCCGTTCATATCGCCCTCGGCGATCACGAAACGGCCGCCGCTGGGCTCGAGCGTGCGCTCGATACGCGCGAACCTGCGCTGTTCCTGGCGGCCATCGATCCGATTTACGCGCCGCTCCAAGACACGCATCAGCATATCATTGACGCAGTGCAACGCGGACGCGCTCCGTTATGCGATCGGTGTTCGGCACCGCTGCGGTCTAGCGAGGTACAAGAGTTCTTCCGCTGCTCGCTCTGCACGCGCTGCCGCTCGACTCACTTCGCGGCCGCGGGCACCTCGCACGATTCGAACGCCACGTCATAAACGCCCAAGCCGTAGCCCTGCGGCGACAACCGAAGGTCGTGGAAGCCGAACGTCTTGTTCATCAAAAGTTCGTACGCCCGCGGCTCGTCGACCGTGACGTATGACATGCCGCCCGAGTCGTAACGAATGTCCGCGCCCGCATCGACTTTGTCGATCGGCTTGCCGTCTTGCGTGACGTCGACGCGACCCGCACCGCGCGTGGGCGGCGTCATTACAGCCATCACCTGAATCGCGTGGTACGGTAAATCGAAGTAGCCGTTTCCGCCTCCGTACAGCCACGCCTCGCGGTTCGTTCGCCAATATCCCGAAAGGTAGATTTGTCCGTCTTGATGGTGGCCTGTGTCTTCGTACGAGAGGTCTTGTGAAGGATCTCCGAACGGATTTGGATCGGCTATGCGATTGGCTTCCACCAAAATCTCGTGCGTTTGCGGATAGCACACCGCACC
>JASHZC010000050.1 GCA_030042755.1 Vulcanimicrobiota bacterium
CG
Source organism: Vulcanimicrobiota bacterium (assembly GCA_030042755.1). The sequence goes on from JASHZC010000050.1 coordinate 3, forward strand.
CCTTCTATTCGCGTGAGAATTTCCGGGTCGATCTGCATGCGAATGTGCTCGCTGCTGATGAGCGAACGATCGCCAAGCCATTGAATCTGCGGAACGTCGAAATACGCGGCGAGTTTAGCGATGTGACCGGCGTAGGTGGCGCGTAACTGCGAAAACTTCTCCCAAGCGTGCTCGCGTTCGTGCATGGCCAGACCCACGCTTTGCAGGTGCTCGTAGACTTCGTCATACTGGTCGCGCGTGACGCCTGGATCGTGTCCGTCTCCGTCGAGATGAAAGTGATTGCTGATATCGTGTGCGGCATGCCTGCCTACGTTGTAGAGAATGCGCGCTTCGCCGCCGTCGCACTGGACCGTGGTCATCATGAGAACGGCGGAGTCCAGAAGCGTGCCGAGCGTAGCGACCCACGACTCGTAATCGTGGCTCGAACGAAAGTATGCAAGCGCGGGGTACGCCAGATGCGTTTCCATCAGCGAGGCGCACCAGGTCTCGGCGCTGCGCATGAGTATGGAAAGATCTTTGACGACGCCCGCGCGTGCGGCGATCGTCATCAGTCCCACACCGCTGGGCGGCGATCCGGCGCGAGCGCCGATCGTCACCACGAATTGCTCGCGCGTTTGGAACGCACCGAACAAGGCGAACAGGAACGCCGTCGTGATTGAAACGAGACCGAAACCCGACGCGCCGGCTGCCAGCGAGAAAACGCGCGTCCATATGGTGGTGCCGGCGAAGTCGCCGAAGCCAATCGTAAAGAAGGACGCTCCGGCGAAATAGACGGCCTCCGAGAACGACCGAATCGGCGGATGTACTTGACCGCGCAGCGCATAGAAGATCATTCCGTAACCGATCAGCAGGCAGGCGGACCACACGATCAGCGTGAGCATCAAGTTGAACGGCGCAAATAATGCGAGAAAATCCTCGCGTGCATTGTCATCAGAAGGAAATCGTACGCGCGCGAAGCGCGGCCACAGCCACCACATCACGCGCGTCTGCACGTGACTGATCCGATAGCGGCGGCCGACGGCTCGGGGGACGATGACCGATTGGAACAGGTCGTTGAGGGCCATGGCGACGATCAAGAGGCCCAGGACGACGAGCGTAGCGCGAACCGGCATTCACGAGTGATTCAACTCGGGTGCGGAGAAGGCTTGCCGATGCCTGTTACGCTTGTTACCGGTCCGGTTCGCTCGGGCAAGAGCCGGTGCGCGATGTCGATTGCGCAGGCGTCGGGCCGACGCGTCAGCTACATTGCAACGTCGATGCGCGACGCGCAAGACAGCGAATGGGAGGCGCGCCTGCTGCGCCACGCTCGAGAACGCCCTTCGACGTGGGAAACGATCGAAAGCGCCGAATTTTCACACGACGCGCTGCTCGCGCTCATTCTTACGGCAGCCTCCGATCGTTGTTTGATCGTGGAGTCGCTTGGCACGTGGCTGGCATCGAGTATTGCGCGCGATCTCGATGCACTGCATGCGAATACGGTCGCGTTCGAGACGCGGTTGGACGAGAAGGCGGTGGAACTGGTTCGTGCGCTGCTCGAATCGCGTGCATCGATCGTCGTGGTCGCAGAAGAAGTCGGATGGGACGTCGTGCCGCAGGCCGCTTCAGCGCGCATTTTTCGTGACGTGCTCGGTCGCATGAAGCAATTGCTCGCAGCCCAAGCGGACCGCGTTCTGCTCGTCGTCTGCGGCCTGACGATCGACGTGCGCGCGTTGAGTTCTGCGCAAACGTGAAACTCGCGCTCGTTCTCGTCGCGCTGCTTGCCGGAATTATTGCGGCAGCGGTAGCTGCCCGGCGCCTGCGCGTCCCGGATCCGATTACGTTCGTCATCGTCGGGCTTGGGCTCGCATTCGTGCCAGGGCTTCCGGGCTTACAGATCGACCCTCAGTTACTCTTCCTGATCGTGCTGCCGCCGCTGCTATTCAGCGGCGGCTGGAGCACCGATTGGAATGAGTTCAAGCGCAATAGCGGAGCGATCTCAACGCTGGCGATTGGTCTGGTGATCTTCACGACCTTCGTGGTCGCTGCGCTTGCGCACGCGTTGGCCGGTTTCGATTGGGCGGCAGCGTTTATTCTGGGCGCGATCGTTTCGCCGCCCGATGCCGTCGCTGCCGAAGCGATCTTCGAGCGAATGGCGGTGCCGCGCCGGATCGTTGCGATCGTAACTGGGGAAGGGCTCGTCAACGACGGCACGGCGCTTGTCCTGTACCGCTTTGCTTTGGCGGCCGCGGTCACCGGAACGTTCTCGCTGGCGCACGCCTCCGTTGCATTTGTTTACAACGTCGTCGCGGGAGTAGCGTGCGGTCTGGTAATCGGGGCAACGGTTGAAGTCGTGCAGAGATCGCTCGCGCGTTTCAATCTTGACGATCCGACAATTTCAAACGTGTTATACCTGCTCGCGCCCTACGCAGCGTACTTACCTGCCGACGCAATTGGCGCATCCGGTGTTCTTTCAGCGGTGACCGCCGGCATCTATTCCAGCCGGCGCTCGCAGGCACTATCGGCTCAAGGCCGCGTGATCGCAACGGGATTGTGGAGCGTGATCCTTTTGCTGCTCAACGGCTTCGTCTTTTTGCTGATCGGCTTTGAGTTGCCCGCCGTCGTGAGGTCGTTGCCCTCACTTGCTCGATACTCCGAAATTGCCGCCACTGTCAGTCTTGCGGTGATCGGCGTACGGCTCGCGTGGATGTATCCGGTTGCATGGCTACGGCGCAGAATTCCGGGCGTTCTCAAGCGCGACCCTATGCCGTCGGGGCGCGCGCTCTTCGTTCTCGGGTGGAGCGGAATGCGCGGCATCGTTTCGCTCGCCGCCGCGCTCGCCCTTCCGTTCACCGACGCGCATGGCGCGCCGCTCAGCGGACGTTCGGAGATCATCTTCATCACGCTGTTCGTCATCGTCGTTACGCTGATGCTGCACGGTCTAACGCTCGGACCCTTCATTCAATTGTTGGGCATCAGCGAAACGCATTTGCGGCAACAGCAAGAAACGACCGTTCGTATCAAGGCGCTCCAAGAGGGAATCCGATACTTGCGTTCGATCGAAGAGTCGATGCGCACGCCGGCCGAACTGGAAACGGCGGGACGTCTGCTCGGCGAGTACGAGCGACGCATCGCGCATTTGCAAGGGCATTTGGATTCGCAAGAAGAGGAAGAGGAAGAGCGCGAGGAGTCCGAGGCCGATCAGCGCTTGCAACGCGAGATGCTGGACGCGGAGCGTCGGGAGATTGCGCGTCTACGACGCGCCGGGGAGATTCCCGACGACGCCTATCACGCGATCGAGTACGATCTCGATCTCGCCGCGCTACGGCTCCATTGATGCGCTCGCCGTAGCCGCCGGCGACGTCGATGCCGCCGGGGAGGCTGAGGGCGAGGCGGATTGTGCCGCGGCCCCTGGCGCCGGCGACGGCGAGTAGCCGGGCGGCACGTACGTCGGGATGACCGTCGCCTCCGGCGTGGGTGTCGGCGGCGGTGGCAGCGTTGCGACGTCGGCCGGCTTGGTGATCGGTACCAACCGCACGTAGCCGGCTTGCGCCGGCTCATCCTTTCTTACGCGTACCATCACGGTTACGGTCGTAAAGCCCGGCATGCGCGCCGTTAGGCTCTGGTTTCCGATCGGTACGTGGGGAATGACGAAGCCGCCCTTGGCGTCGGCCGTAGACACGAAGAGCGAACCAACCGAAACGATCGCGTCCGCAATCGGTTGATTCGTCATCGCGTCGAGTACGCGACCGGAAACGCTACCGTAATCCTGGACGCCGACCACGCCGTTGTTGCAGCTATCGCCCATTGCGAGCAAGAGCACCAGGCCGAGAACGACTTTGCGCATGCGATTCTCCTACGTTTGCTTGAACGATGGGGCCCGCGACCGGGTTCCAGCCGTCCAATGGATGGGCTTGGTCGAGCCAATTACGATCGATTGGCGGGTGCTTTTTTCGCGGTTGCCAAGGTAACCTCGGAAGTTTGTGAAAAAAATCACAAGCCATGAATCCGTATGGACCGGTTGCGATCTACCTGTGCGTCGCGCTAGCTGCCGCACTGCTTTTCACCTTCCTTCCGGG
>JASHZC010000051.1 GCA_030042755.1 Vulcanimicrobiota bacterium
ACATCTTCCGCGATCAACTAGACTTAGACGAGGCCGGATACATCATGTCGCCCGACGGGACGTCGACGAACGTCGACGGCGTGTTCGTCGCAGGCGATGTGAACGATATTCGCTACAAGCAGGCCGTGACGGCTGCCGGAGCCGGATGCAAAGCCGCCATGGATGCCGAGAAATACCTCGAAGCGCTCGAGTTCACGATGAGAGAGACCGCCGCGATCCGTCCTTAGTAGAGTCGCGTACCGTCGGGGACGGTGTATTGCGGGCGCACCAAGATCACGTTGCCGTCGGCGTCGTCCATTCCTAGGACCAGCACTTCGCTCGAGAAGCCTGCGATTCGTTTGGCTGAGAAATTCACTACCGCGCAGACTTGCGTTCCGATTAATTCATTTGCTTCGTAACGCCCGGACCGAAATCGATGCGAAGGACGTAGGCCGGCGTGCGCGCGCCGGCCAGTGGCTCCGCGTTCAGGATCGTGCCCGCGCGAATGTCGACCTTCTCGAAGTCGTCGTATGCAATCGTCATGTCCATTCAACCAGATTTCGCAATGCGATGTCGATCGTGTTGAAGCGAAAGCCAAATCCCAGTTCGAGCAAACGCTTCGGCAGCACGCGCGCGCCCGTCAAGAGCATACTCGCGCCTTCGCCGAGCATCGCCCGAAGCGCGAACGTCGGTACCGGAAGAAGCGTCGGGCGATGGAGCGCGCGGCCGAGTGCATGCGTAAACTCCGCATTCGTCACGGGTTCGGGCGCCGTTGCATTGAGCGCGCCGCTGGCGCCGTCGATCGCCAGGAGATAGACGCCGACGAGGTCGTCGATATGAATCCACGACATCCATTGCGCTCCGTCACCGATCGTTCCGCCCAGCCCTAATTCAAAGGGCAGCAGCATCTTCGAGAGCGCGCCGCCGTCGCGTCCCAGCGCGATGCCGGTGCGTACCAACGCGACGCGAATGCCGAGCGATTCGGCTTCGCGGGCGGCGCGTTCCCAGTGCGCGCAGAGATCGCCGAGAAAATCATCGCCATGTGGGCTCGATTCGTCATAGGTCGCGTCGAGGCTGGGACGGTAATAGCCGATCGCCGAAGCGGAGATGTACGCAGAAGCGCGTGGCGACACTTTTACGAGCGATGCAATCAACGCGTGGGTCGCGTCGACCCGGCTCGATCGCAGCCGTTTTTTGACCGCCGGCGTCCAACGCTGAGCGATCGGCTCGCCCGCCAGGTTGACGATGACGTCGCAGTCGCGCACGAGTGCTGCCGCTCCAGAAGGATCGCGCAGCGATGCAATCGTGACGCCGTCGCCGCGCGACAGTAACGACTCGACGAGATGACGGCCGACGAAACCGCTGGCGCCGAGGATTCCGACGCGCATGCTGTTCGCCTACGGCTTATTTCGTCGTTGCTCCTGCGATAGCGGCGGTGATGTCATCGAGGTCGTGAACCGTCTGTCCGACCGCAGCTGAGATCGTCGCGCCGTTCCCACCAGTGACGGCGCCGGTGATCGCAGGCAAGGGCACAGCAGCGTAGCCGTTCCGGCCGTAGGCCATCTTGTTCAGGCGATGGACGACGTCGATCTCGACCGTACCGTTCATGCCACGGCGATCGGCCGTCGCCGACGTGCGCGCGAACCGGTCGATTGCCGCGAAGAGCGGCTGGAGGTCGCGCTGATGCGCCGCGCCGACTGCAGTCGCATCGGATCGCAGTAGCGTCGCGTACGGCGTCAAGCGATACGGTAACGGGCCATTGGCGAAACGCATGGCAAGCAGCGCGACGAGCTGAGAGATCGCGCGATGATTTACGAACCCGGGGTCGGCCTGCGTCGTCGCGTAGCGCAAGTCGTCGAATCCTGAGTGATACGTTCCGAAGATGCCGAAAAAGCCGAACTCCGCAACCGGGATGCCCGGGCCATAGAGAAACGATTCGAAATCCGAACCACCGCCGGGATTTCGAACCAGCGTGCCGCCGCGCTGCGCGCGCCAACGCTCGTAGAGCGTTTGCGTGGCCGTCTGCGGATCCGGCACCATCTGCGTAGCCGGCACGATCGCGTCTTGAAGTGCGGCTGCGGCGCCGGCAGCGAACGTGGTTCCGGTGGCGATTTCGTCTTCGTTGATATAGGCGATGCAGCCGCTTTCAAGTTCGGCTCGATGCATCTGCACGTACGCTTGCGAACCGACCTCCCCAATCTCCTCACCATCGAAGCCGACCAGAACGATCGAATATCGCGGACGCCATCCGCTCCTGTAGAGATAACCGAGTGCGCGAGCCGTTGCCAGAACGACGGAAATGCCCGATCCGTTGTCGGTGACGCCGTACACCCACGCGTCGCGGTGCGCGCCGATCACAACCGAATGCGAGGGATCGACGCCCGGTAACACGCCGACGGTGTTCCAAAGCGGGATGTTCCGCTTGTTGTCCATCACCACGGTGAGGCGGAAGGGAACGCTGCTTACGCCGCCTGAGATCGTGGAAAGGATTCGCTGCGCAACCAGTGCGTTCACCGGCAACGTCGGGATCGTTATCTGGCCTTGTTCCAGCGCACCGCGCTGCACGGAGCCCGGCGGTCGATATGGGCCGGCCGGATACGCGGGCCCGCTCAGCGAGCCCTCACGGTCGGCGGGATCGTCGAAGAAAATGACACCCTTTGCGCCGCGATCTTGAGCGCGTTTCGCAAGCAATCCACGAAACTCGCGGCCGTAGCGGATCAGCGCGATGTGCGAACGCACGTCGATTCCGCGCGCCGCAAGCGCCTGGTAGTCCGCGTCGAGCCCGTGCCCAACGTCGACGACGCTCGCCGTAACGACACCGCTTCCGCTCCATGCGTTGAACGGCGGTCCCGCATCGCGTCGCGTACCGTCGGGATCTTCGGGGATTGGCACCTCGCCGAGTTTCAGCGAGATCCACCGCGGCTGTTGGAACATTTCGAGCCCGAGTCGGCTCGAGAACGGCACGTCGTGCGTAAACGTTTCCAGCCTGGCTTGGAATCCTGCGCTGGCGAGTTCGTCGCGCATCCACTGCGCAATGTGATAATCGCCCGGCGT
>JASHZC010000052.1 GCA_030042755.1 Vulcanimicrobiota bacterium
GGCGACGTCGGAGACGAATGCTATCGGATCGAGTGTTTCGCGCTCGTATCCGTCGAACAAGATCGCGCCCGACCAGGGCTTGTATAATCCGGAGACGAGGCGCGAAATCGTGGATTTGCCGCTCCCAGTCGATCCAACCAAGGCGACCCGTTCACCCGGACGTAGCGCAAAGGAGATGTTGGAAACAGCCGGCTTCGCATGTTCGGTGTAGCCGAACGACACGTCGCGTAATTCGAGGGCACCGCGCAAACGCACGCTCTCCGTTCGGGCTTTCGGTACCGTTTCGACGGGATAGTTGAGGACGTCGCCCAGACGCCGTATGTCGCCGTCGATTTCCTGAACGTCGGAACCAAGATCGAGTGCGAGCGCAAACGGTGCGGAGAATAGTTGGGCGAGCATCGCGAGCGCAAACAGCGTTCCGATGGAGATGGCGCCGTCAATCACGCGCCAAGCACCGATCGAGAGAATGGCCGTGGTGTTGAGGACGGCGAGCAACCTTGGGACGCCACTCAAGATCTGCGAAGGAACGCTAAAACGCAGGCGGGCGTTGACCGTGCGCGATTGACGTGCCAGCCATTGCATCAGTAGCGCACTCTCGGCGCCCGCCGATTTGATCGTCTCGATACGGGCCAAGCCCGAGACCGCCGTGGCCGAGAGTTCGCCCTCTTCCTGGAGCAGCGCGGCCGACGCCTCGGAGCGCCAGCGCGAGACCAGGTGCAACGCCACAATGTTCAATGAAGCAAAAGCAAGGGTAGTCAATGCGAGTGCGACGTCGTACGTCATCATCACGACGAGATAGATACCGGCGGTCAACGCGCCGATCAGGCTCGCCGCAATCTGACTTGAAAGCAGTTCCGCAACCCTGTCGTTACTGGAAATGCGATACTCAATCGAGCCCGCCGAACGCTGGGCGAAAAATGTCATGGGCAGCGCAAGGACGTGCCGCATGAATTGGATCGCGCTGGTTACGTCTAGTCGAGATTGCAAGCGTAGAATCGCGCGTTGCTGCAGCTCCAACAAGACGGCCTGAAGGATCATGGCAGCGAGCAGCACGCCAATCAACGGCGCGAGCCAGCTCTTGTCTCCGGTAACCAAGACATTGTCGACGAACGCTTTTGTGAATGCCGGCAATATCAAACCCGGAACGACCAGCGCGAACCCTGCGATAACGATGAATGCCACAGCGTTTTGCGAAGTCGAAAGGCGTTCCCACAGGATCGCCGGCGTGCTTCGGACGGCGCTGCCGCGAACGAATTCGGCGTTCGGCGTGAACGTTAGCACCACGCCGGTGAAGCCTGCATCGAACGCTGCGGGATCGATCGTACGACGCCCGTATTCCGGGTCGTTGACGCGGACGCCGCGATCGGTTACTCCTTCCACAACGATGAAGTGCGCGAATCGCCAGAATACGATGAACGGCGGCCGTATTTGAGCAAGTCTGGCAATGTCGACTTTATAGCCGGCAGCGTCGAGACCGTAGCTCTTTGCAGCGCGCACGATGTTACCCGCGGTGGAACCGTCGCGCGAAACGCCGCATGCGACGCGTACCTCCTCGAGAGGAACGCAGCGCCCGTGATATGCCAGAATCATCGCGAGGCTTGCCGCGCCGCACTCGACGGCCTCCATCTGGAGAACCGTCGGCGTGCGAACGGGTTTCTCGGCTGTGGCCTTCATTTGGAGCGCGCGAACAGCAACTCAATCGGGTGCATTTGTCGCACGCTGATCGTCGCAGTGCACGGAGTACCGCTCGCAAGAGCTTCGCCCGGTTGCGATTGCAACTCGAGCCTCACTTCGCGCACGGCAACATCGGGCGAAAATTGCGCGGCGAGCGCGTCATCTTGCAAAGCGTTGCGGATACGATCGGCGCTTGCCGGATACGGCGCGACGCTGACGACCCGGGCTGGAACTCCGCGCCCACCCAATTCCGGCGCATCGGCAGGCAAGACGCCTGCGGTCATTCCAACTTCGACATGCCGCTCCGACGCAACGGGAACGAAGACAACCGCTCCCAACGGCCCCGGCGGAGCGATGCTAGCAACAACCTCGCCCAGATGCACGAAACCGCTTCCTGGGCCGGTTATCTCGACAACGGTGCCCGTAACGGGAGCGCGCAACGCCAGGACTCCATATGGCGTTCGCTCGCGGATAATTGGGTCGCCGCGATGGACGGAATCGCCGATCGCGATGCTCACACGCTCGATCGTGCCATTGACAATAGCACTGACATGCGCCGTGCCGTTACCGGTGAGCAATACCCCGCGGCCTTCGACCGTCACCGGGATCGTTCCGAAGCAGGCCCATAACAAGCCGATTGCGACCAGCACGAGGATCGCCGCGAGCGCGATCACGCTCTGGCCGGAGACGATCGTGATCCCCTCGTCAAGACGGTCGGCCGAATCGATCGCCGCCACGGCCTCAGACCGAAAGAGCGGCTCGTTCATCTGCTAAGCGCGAAAAAACTCGGCTGAATAGCTGGGCTATAAGCAAGCATTTTTAACCCGGGTCCGAAGTAAGCGCTGTACGGGTTCTTAGCCTTTTAGGCTAAAGGAGGATTAATCCTTATGGCGGATCCCACCCCCAAAGATGAAGCGATCGACATCGATAAGCTTGACGACGTATCTGGCGGCGGCGACGGCAAGGATCTGGGCCGTATGGTCACGCACGGCCAGCACGAGGACTCGGTTATCGGTCGCGACGCGACCCACGGCCAGGACCACGATATCGTGGGCGGCCTAAACAGGGACATCCTGCACAGACCGTAACCCGGTCCG
>JASHZC010000053.1 GCA_030042755.1 Vulcanimicrobiota bacterium
GCAATCGCGCTTCCGGCACAGGGCGATCACATCGTCGCCGTCGAGTGGGTGCCGATCGATCGCGCACGCGAACGCATTGCGGTTGCCGTAGTGCGCGACCCGCTCGTGCGCTACTTGCAGGATCGCACGCGTTACCATGGCTACGCCGACGCAGGCATCACGATCCAGTGGCCCGATCCTTAGGCCGACGTACGTAATTCCCAATTGGCGCGGTCGAGCACGTATCCGATAACGTCAACCGGGCGTCCCTGAACGGTTGCGCCGTGAGGCAGCACGCTGTCTTCGTCGAAGCCCGCGCGAATTAGAACCGCCCGCGAAGCAATGTTTCCGGGCACGCAATACGCTCGGATCTTGCGCAGGTACATGCGTGAGAAGGCTTCCCCGACAATCGCGCGTACGGATTCGGTTGCGATGCCGCGACCGCGGTGTGATTGCACGACGCTATATCCAACCTCAGCGGTGCCGCTCGCGTGTTCTCCCACGCGTAACGACGTCCAACCCGCCGGTTCCGCGATGCCCTCAAAATAGGTTAGCCACTCGAACCGGCCCCAGGCCCCCGCCTCAAGCGTGATCGGGCGCGCGGCAACCATTCTGCGAAAGTGCACGAGATCGACGTCCGGCAGATCCTGAAATTCGCGCAGCCCCGGCTGCTGCAAAATCTGCCACAGCGCCTCGGCATTTTGCACGGTCACCGGCACGAGCCGTAGCCGTTCCGTCATGATGGGTCGCATGTGCCCCTAGTCATTTCCCGTAGCGCGCGTGATCCATGCGTAGAGGAGGACCAGCATGGATATCTTCGCCGCTTATCCCTCGCATTCGCCTGCCATGATCGATACCGTAGCGACGGTCACAAGCCGGCCGACCTACTTTATGGGATCGCGAACAAAAGCCGAGCATGAAGAGTTCTCGGCACAGACCGCTGCCGGACCGATCCAAGTCATCGACAACGTCGATCTCGCTCCGCGCATCCAGGTCAACCCAGGCGACCAGATTGAGGTGTGTGGAGAAATGGTCCATGACCAAGGGCGCAATCCAATCGTTCATTGGACGCACCACGACCCGTCACACCATCACCCCGACGGGTTCATTCGGTTCCGCGGGCGCGTATATGCATAGCCCCTTTGAGAGCCAGTAGTTCCGGGACCGTTACAAACCGATAGCCCTCGCGCTTGAGCGCTTCGACGATGAGGCGCGTTGCCTCGATGTCGTTGTGGCGGTCGCAGGCCTTCGGCGAAACGTGCCCATGCCCGCACACGATGCCACGGTTCCCGTCATGCAAAACGATGATCGACCCGTCGCGCACATATGGGATGATTCGCTTTGCGATAACCTGCGGCGGTGGGCCCTCCCAGTCTCGCGCCAACGGCACCGACCACATCACGGGCGTGTACCCCAGCCGGCGCACCTGATCGAGGACGAGCCAGTCTCGCGCGCCAAAGGGCGGCCGCATGATGCGCGTGTGCTCCCCCGTTGCGCGGTAGATCGCGGCGTCCGTACGCGAAAGTGAATCGCGCACGTCCCCGGCGTCCATGAGAATCATGTGTCCGTGCGACCAGGTATGATTGCCGATCGCATCGCCGTCGTGCGCCTCGCGGCGGACGAGCGACGGATACGCTGCCACTGCGCGCCCAACCACGAAAAACGTTGCGTGCACGTGTTCGCGTTCGAGAACGTCGAGAATTGCGTTCGTGTACGGCGGGTTCGGCCCGTCATCGAATGTGAGCGCTACGATGCGTTGATCGTCGGGCCCGCTCACGAGCGTTTTTCCAAAGAGCTGATTCCCTGGGTTCTCGGAAAACTCGTAAACCCAGAATCCCAAGAGTGCGAGAAGAGCGCACGCGATTACGGTTTGCAGCGCGACACGCGCGGTGGCGGCCACGCTTTAATGCTTTCCTTCTTCTATCAACGCACGAACGGCTGCAACCTTCGCACGAAATTCCGGCGGCCCGAAGGCGAGAAAATCATTGACGATCTGCTCGTAGCGCGGGTCTGCAAGCTCGGTGCTATTTAGCTTGAGCAAGTCGTTCGGATTGGTCTTTCTCAGGTCGATTGCATACTGGCGGCCGGCGGTTGTGGCCCAATAATGGGGATCGGTAAAGACAATTGTTCGACCGCCTTCTTTGAAGTCGGCAGCCTGCCTGATGGAAATCGTGTAGTGCACGCCGGTATTCCCGCGCGGCGGTTTGTCGACGAGGTCCCATACGCCGTCGTGCACGAGCTTGCCAAAGAAGAAACTCACGTCCGTGGTCGTGTGAGGTGGCGCCGTCACCGTAATCTGATGGCCGGAAAAAGACTGAATCCGATACTCAAACGATGACTTTCCGTCGATGTCCTGCATTCGGTATTCTTCCTGATAAATCGGCGGCTTATCGTACGAGATGAGCAGCCTCACGTGAATCGCGCTGGGTTGGTTCAAGATCCGCTCGACTTGACTCTCGCGCGATTCTTCGGGGTTCCAATAGATGCGGACGCCGATGAGCGTCATCACAACGGCAAAGATAAAAATGGACCAAGGAACGACGGTGCTGCGGCGCATGACGGGCGAGGTTACGAACCTTCCGCAATGGCTTCCTGGTCGAGCACGTGGTTCACGAGCTTGTCGGCCAGCGCGTTTTGCTTGCGCGGTACGTGCCGAATATCCACGTGTTCGAACCGCCGCAGCAATGCAAGCGCGCGCCTGTGCAGCGGCTGGAGGTCGGCATGCTTGACTCGGTACTCGCCGCGCATCTGCTTGACCACCAGTTCGGAATCGAGGCGGACGGCGAGGCGCCGGATCCCGCGCTCGGCCGCTGCCTCGAGCCCAATGCAGAGCGCGGTCCACTCGGCGACGTTGTTCGTGGCCGTTCCGAGGTAGCGGCCGACCTCGTCGAGCACCTCGCCGTCGGGCGAGACAAGCACCGCGCCGCTTGCAGCCGGACCTGGGTTTCCGCGCGAGCCTCCGTCTGCAAAGAGCGTCGCATCGGGAGCTAGGGTATCAAAGAGTGTGGGCATTCCAGGGCTCTCGTGTTCGGCGCCGCCCGCACGGAGCCCCACGCGAGCGGACGCTTCCACGTTGGGTATACTAAGGGCATGCGTATGAAAATAACTCGCGGCTTGGCCGCGCTCGCACTGCTCGCTCTGGCGTTGGCGCCGAACGTTGCCTGGGCGGCCAACACGTTCTATGGTCTGACCGTTCACGTATCGACCAACAACATCAAAGTCGAAGATCCGCGGACGAAGCAAATCCTTAGTTTCGAGATCTTTCCGAAGTTCGATCAAGTCTTCTCTGGCGACGGGAAGACGACGTACCAGATGAGAGACGTGCGGCCGGGCCGCTACGTCGGCATCATATACGATCAGAAAGCATTCGGCGTTCGTCACGCCGACAAGATTTATTTGCTCAACAACGCCAACGAACGGATCGGGAAACAATAGCGTAGGTCTAGTGCACGGAGTTCATAAACTCCGCAATCGTCGAAACGAGCGTTGGACTGAGAGGAAGCGCCGGCTGAGAGTACGTTGCAATGTTTGCAGCCCGATCGGCCGGCGCATTGACGAGGATGTGGTTCATTCCGTCGATATTGGCGACGCGCGCCTTCGGATCGGCTGCAGCGAGCAGACTCGCATCCGTCGGACTCACTTGGATGTCGGTCGATCCGTGCACGATCAGCACCGGGATGGTGAGCTTCGCGAGTTCCTTTGCCGGGTCGAAACGATATTCAGAAATCAAATAGGGTTGCACGCTCGGCCGAAAGAGCGCGGCGAGCTTCGGATCTGGATTGGGAACGGTTTTCCCCGCGAGCAGCGACGCGTTGATGCTGTCTACTTCGCTGGTTATGTCAGGCGTTACGCCCGGCATGCTGCGAATTTGTTCGTCGATGATCGTCGCTAGATTGCGCCCGGGTCCTTCGAGCGATACAAACCCACGAATCTTCGGATCCTTCTGCGCTGCGAGCGTTCCGATGAGCGATCCTTCGCTGTGCCCGATAATGAACACCCTACTGAACCGACCGTCATTTTCGAGTTCCGACGCTGCGGCAAGTGCATCGTCGACGTAATCGTCGATCGTCAGCTGGCCCTCGCTCTCGCCGACCAGAAGGCTTTGGCCCGTACCGCGCTTGTCGTAACGCAACGTCGCAATGCCGGCGGCAGCAAGACCGGCCGCCAGTTTCTTGTATGCGTCGGTCTTCAGCATCGGGCTGTTGCCGTCGCGATCGGTCGGGCCCGATCCCGCAATAATCAATGCTACCGGCACCGCCCCGTTGCTATCGGGGACCGTGAGCGTTCCCATCAGGTGTCCGTCGCCGATGGGGATCAACGAGGGTTCTTCTTTAAAACCTGCAGCCGCTGCGGGTAGCGTACATGCGGCACACGCGAATATCGCCAGCAGTACTCGAACGTAACGCTTCATCCATCGCTCTACGTCAAGCCGCAGCGTAACGCCTGTCGCAAGAGCGCGACCGGTTTTCGCGAATCTGCCGCGGCATGGAAACGGCGGATGCGATCGTCGTCGGCGGCGGCCTTGCCGGACTTGTGGCGGCGGTCGAATTAGTCGAGCGGCGCAAGCGCGTTATTCTCGTCGATCAAGAACCGCAGCAGTCGTTGGGCGGCCAAGCATTCTGGTCGTTCGGCGGAATCTTTCTCGTCGATTCGCCGGAACAGCGGCGCATGGGCATTCACGATTCTCATGCGCTTGCATTGGAAGATTGGATGGGCACGGCCGGTTTCGATCGCGAGGAAGATTACTGGCCGCGCCGGTGGGCGCAGGCATACGTCGATTTCGCGGCCGGTGAAAAACGATCGTGGCTTCTGGCGCGCGGAGTGCGCTTCTTCCCGATCGTCGGATGGGCCGAGCGCGGCGGCTACAACGCGACGGGACGTGGTAACTCCGTGCCGCGATTTCATATCACGTGGGGAACCGGACCCGGAATCGTGGCACCATTCGTCGAGCGTCTGCGCGCGGCCGAGGCTGGAGGATCGGTCGCATTTCGATTTCGGCATCGCGTCAACGAGCTCACGACGTCGAACGGAGCCATCGACGGCGTGCGCGGTGACATCCTCGCGCCGAGCGACGTCGAGCGCGGTCACAAGAGTTCGCGCGACGTTGTCGGTTCATTCGAATTGCGGGCACAAGCAGTGATCGTTGCATCGGGCGGCATCGGCGGCAATCGCGAACTGGTTCGTCAGAATTGGCCCGCGCGTTTGGGATCGCCGCCGGACCACATGATAACGGGCGTACCCGATCACGTCGACGGCCGCATGCTGGCGATCTCAGAAGCCGCCGGCGCGAACGTTATCAATCGCGATCGCATGTGGCATTACGTGGAAGGCATCAAGAACTGGTCGCCGATTTGGACCGACCACGGAATCCGGATCTTACCCGGACCGTCTTCGCTCTGGCTAGACGCGCGTGGACGCCGATTGCCCGTTCCGTTGTATCCGGGATTCGATACGCTCGGTACGCTCGCGCACATCATGAGTAGCGGATATGACTACTCGTGGTTCGTCTTGAACAAGCGCATCATCTCGAAGGAGTTTGCGCTTTCGGGTTCGGAGCAGAATCCCGATCTCACGAGCAAGAGCTGGCGTCAAGTACTGCAGCGCATCACCAAAGGCATTCCGCCACCGGTCCGCGCCTTTATGGAAAAAGGCGAAGATTTTATCGTCGAGCACGAGCTCTCGACGCTCGTAACGCGAATGAACGCACTCGCCGGCAGCCCGTTGCTAGAATACGAACACGTCGATCGGGAAATTCGCGCGCGCGATCGCGAGCTCGACAATTCATTTGGCAAGGACATGCAAATCAACGCAATCCGCGAAGCGCGGCACTTCCTGGGCGACCGTATCATGCGCACCGTCAAGCCGCACCGGCTCCTCGATCCCGCCGCGGGACCGCTGGTTGCCGTTCGATTGAACATTCTGACGCGCAAAACGCTCGGCGGTCTGCAAACCGATCTCGAAAGTCGCGTCCTTGGGCCGGACGGGAGCCCGGTTCCTGGGCTTTACGCCGCGGGCGAAGTCGCGGGGTTCGGCGGCGGCGGCGTGCACGGATACGCCGCGCTCGAGGGAACGTTTCTCGGCGGCTGCATTTTCTCGGGCCGCGCGGCCGGGCGAGCCGCCGCGGGCGGCGTGGCGTGAGCGGTGGTCACCAAAGCGCGCCTTCCGCGACGAGGATGTAGAGGATCGGTCCGAGTCCCCAGATGAGGCTAACGATGAACCAGACGGCCTTCTTGAACCCCGACATGTCGGCGCGACCGAATAGGTTGATCCACATCAAAATCATCGCGATCGGATGCAGCACGATCGAAAGCAGAATCTCAAACAGCAGCTTCATTCCGACATTGTACCGCATCGATTGTTAAAAGGAGTCCCATGTACCGCGCATCGCGTTTCGGCGAACCAGCCGAGTCCGAACTTCCCGACGACATCCGAGACGTCTACGAAACGAATCAGCAAAAGATCGGGTTCGTCCCGAACGTCTTCCGCGCATACGCGCGCAGACCCGAGCACTTCCGCGCATTTATGACGTATCATGACGTGTTGATGAAGGGGCCCGGCGGTCTCTCCCGCGCGGAACGAGAAGCCATCGTCGTAGCCGTCTCGAGCGAAAACCGGTGTCAGTATTGTATGACGGCGCACGGAGCCGCGCTGCGGATCCTCGGGAAGGATCCGATCCTCGCCGAGCAGATTGCAAACAACTGGCAGACGGCCGATCTCCCGCCACGCTTGCGAACGATGCTCGCGTTCGCGTCTTACGTAAACGAACCCGGATTCGCCGCGACCGACGACGACATCTCGGAATTGCACGAGCAAGGCTTCTCGGACGAAGACATTTGGGACATCGCCGCGATCGCCGCGTTTTTCGGTTTTTCCAACCGCATGGCGGGGCTCATGGACATGCGACCGAACCCCGAGTTCTATTCGATGGGACGCACGGTTGTTGAAAAGTAAAAGAGCGCACCGCCGCGGCGTTGCGCTCTTTTCGTTCGAACGGGTTTTCTTGACTAGCGCAGGTCGTCGTCGCCGATCCGCCTGGACTGTGGGCGCAACCGGAACGGCAGCGTCTTTTAACCCCCACGGGCGCGCTGCTACAACAATACTCGCATGGCGCGCAATGCCCGTCGAGGCCCGAAGGTCCTAAATTCGCACGGGTTCCTTAGTCCTTTCGTTCCTCAACTCACCAGTATTTACCACGCTATTCCGCTCGACAAGCAAGAGCTTCGTGCCGGGATCCGCAACGGGTTTGTGCTCGACGCCGCGCGGTACGATCAAGAACTCGCCTCGTCCGAAACGTTCCACCGCTTCTTGCCCGCTTTCATCACGGTAGTGCATATCGATTGCGCCATCGATGACGAGGAACAGCTCGTCTTCATCCTTGTGATCGTGCCAGATGAATTCACCCGATAGGCGCACAAGTTTTACGTGATAATCGTCGATCTCTCCGACAATCTTCGGACTCCACACATCGGTAAATGATTCGAACTTTTCATCGATCGTGACCTTAGAAAGCTTCACGATAACCTCCCGGCCGGCAAGACCTCGTCCCATCATACCAAAACGATTGCTCTAGATTGCCAAGCGTCCGAGTATCGCGGGGCCCCAGTAAAACTTCGTGAAGTAGTAGGTTCCAACGCCAATAACGATTACACCAAGGGCACACACGACGACCGCGCTCATCGCCAGCATTCTGCTCGGCGCGCGCCGCTCCGCGCGGATGAACCATTCGGCGACGACCAGATTCGGCAAGTAGAACCAAAAGGCCATGAACGCGTCGAACGGCCCCCGGAAGTCGTGCGTGTGAAAGGCCCCGTGCGTCGTTAGCAGCCAAAAGCCGTAGTCCATGCGATAGAGCCACGAGCCGATCACCAGCGCGAAGAGACGGATTGCCCACGCGCGATGGCGTTGAAGATCGCGTGCGCGCCCGTAGCGATAGGTTTGTACCGCAGCAAGGATCACGAGGATGCCGTAGAGACCAAAGCCGACGTTCATCGCCCAACCACCGATCGTTCCCTTAACGAAGACGAACGTCAAACCGCCGACGCCCGCGGCGAGCGAGGCAAGAACGTAGATGCGGCCGATCCAGTGGTGCACCGCCGGAACCGCGTTGCGAAGCGGAGCGAAGAGCTGGACGAAGCCGAGCGTAAGCAAAACGCTGCCGGCCACGATGTGCGCGCCGATACCAGTCGTCGCGAGCGGTGTGCGCGGGTCGTAAAGCCCCGGCAACGCATCGTTCCAGTGCGCGAGCGCGTGCGTCGCCCAATCGCCGATATACGCGGCTAGAATATAGAGGGCGAATAGCAGCGAACTCATCCAGACAACCGCAGCCAAACAAACGCCGGACCAGCGCATAGCAATCGCACTCATCGCTGGGTGATTCGCGCTTCGGGCAGCTTTCCACCCGCTACGCCCGCAGTCTTCTCAAGAGTGCGATCGAAATCACTTGGCGGGTTCCATGACTACCGGACGGCTTTCGAAGATGGGCAATTGAATGAACGCGGCTCGAGATTCTCGGCACTCGAAAGCTTTCGAAAATCATCCACCTTTACTCGTATATTGCGAGCCGTGATACCAGTTATACGGCCGTTGCTCCTTTGAAAAATCAATTCGCCGTTATCGGCTTCGAAAGCATCCTTAAAAAGCGGTATAAGCGCTAAATCGTCCACGTGAGCGCGCCGCAACATAAGCGTTCCAGCTTGGGGATACATGCACCAAGCGGCAGCGACTTCGGTGCTGGCATAGATGCCGGCGTACTCATTCAGCGTGTTTACGTCGACTGTTGCTTCCGGAACGCGCTGAAAAAACACGTGACCCGGGTTTCTCAGTATGCGATAGTTAATGACCATACCCGTCGCTCGACCTTTTCGGTCAAGTTGAAACTGGTACGTCGCGTTCACGCCGTTCTCGAACGTCCTCGCACCGATCGCGCGGTAGACCAGGCCGCTGGCGGTTGGGCCAGGCGACGGTACGGTGCCGCTCAAGCTGCGATCGACGAGTGTGTTATTTGAAGCACTGAAAATACGATATTCGGCTTCGTCGGGACTCCAATACACTCCGGCGACGGCACGTAGATCGATCTCCGGAGGCACATCCGGGTCGGGCGTGGGTGGCGGACGAAAAAACGACGACGATCGCACATACGGGGCGACCATTCTCTGAGTTCGGAGCGTCACTTCAATATCAGACCGATTACACAACGCGATAGCACTCAAATGGAGCTGGGGAAGACGCAGCAAATCGGCCTGGTAACCAAAGTCTCCTCCGGCATGCTCGACTTCTCGCAATCCGAAGAAATCCTTGATGAACAGGCCGCCCGCGTAGTAGTTCGTCGTTCCATCCGCGAGATTGGTGAGCTGCTGCATCGCTCCTATGATCCTGGCGTTTCCAACTTTTGGATCGTAGAAATTTGCGTCCCACAGCGCTAGGTCGCCGATCGTAGAAAAAATGCCACCATCACCGCGCGTTTCCGTGATCCCTTGCTGCAAAGAGGGAACATCGTCCTCTACCCCATACGGCCAGACCTTGCCTGAAATCAGTTGGTTGTGGTCAACACGCAAAACCGTGTGCGACATACCCAAGGGGTTGAAAATATTCTCTTTCAGGAAATCTTCGAGTGGGAGGCCGGACACTTTCTGGACGACGAGTGCCAGCAAAAAGTAGTTCGTATCGCTGTACGAGAAACGCGTCCCTGGACGAAAGGTTAGATCGTGCTGCCGCTGTATGACCCACAAGATGTTCGGCCCACTGATGAGGTCCGCGTAATCCCAGCCAGCTAGATACAGGAGCTGCGCGTAGTCGTCAATGCCGGATGTCTGGTGCAGCAGTTCGGCAATCGTCACCGGAGCCGAGTAGCGCGGCAGTTGCGGTAGATACTTGTGAATTTCATCGTCGAGATTTAGTTTGCCGCGGTCGGCGAGCATCAATATGCTCATGGCTGTAAATTGTTTCGAAATGGAGCCGATGTCGAAAACAGAATCGATCGTAATTGGGACTTTGTTCTCGACGTCGGCCAAACCATATGCACCGAAGCTTGTAAGGCGTCCGTCTTTTACGATGCCGGCGGCACAACCAGGCATATCGGCTTGAATGTCGCCAAAAACGGAGTCAAGCCGTTGTTGCTCCGTCGGCGGAGTGGTGTTTTGCGC
>JASHZC010000054.1 GCA_030042755.1 Vulcanimicrobiota bacterium
TTGACGACGTCGGCGACCCACGACGGGCCGGTATCGGTGGAGCCATCGCCCGGGTGATCCGAATCGGCCGCATCGGGTATCAGCCACGAAACCGCAGGAAGCCGGTCTTTGGCGACGTCTTTGAGGATGTTTGTCTGCGGCGTGGAGATGTTCGTCTGCCATTCCGGGCCGTAACGGACGGCTTTGATTGCGTCGAAGGCCGTCAACAGCCTCCCCATGACGACGCTCATCGGCGGGACGTAATACTTCCAAGAGACCTCCTTGGCATCGAGCAGATCGCGGAGCGTAGCATAGCTCAGGCACGGGAAGGGACCTGCGCCCTGCCGATAGACATCGCTGCTCGATATCAGCGACGTGCGCGTGCCCGGCGGAGCGTCACAACCCCACGTGCACGTTTGTGAAGCACACGTGGGAATGTCGACCAGCGCTTCAGTGGGTTTCACCTGCGTGCCGCCCGCGATCAGGTCCTGGTGGGCGGTGAAACTGTCACTGCCTTCTGTTTGGAACATATGCTCGGCGAGCACGTACTGACCGGCCAGGTCCCAGTAGGGTTTAATCTGCGACGGTTTCGTGTATTGGTAGGGGTAGGTGCACTCGAGCCCTTTTCGCCCAACAAACGCGGCGCGATCGAACCCGTCCATCTTTCCGCCGTTTCGCGACGTCAAGTACGTCGAGTACCGGTGACCGAGATCTGTCCGGACGAAGAGATCGGCTGCCGTGAGCGCGATCGTTCCGTCTTGTTTGATTCCGCAAGCCGGTTCCGTGGCTACCTTGCCGACGGTCGTGCCGTCCGCGCCGGGGAAGCTTGCGAAGAAATCGTTGAAACTGCGGTTCTCCTGGATCACGATGACGACGTGTTTGATGGGACTCGAAAGGTCGGCACGAGCCTGGGAAAGATTCGCGGGCCCGGCGTTTGGAAGCGAACGAACGCCGCCGCAGCCGCTGAACGCTATGACCGCAAGGCTAAGGACGAGAGAAAAAACACGCCGAGATTCCATCGTGCCTCCATCGGTGCTCTGCTCTTCTGCTTTGCCGTAGCGCAGCAGGAGCCCTGGAGCGGAGGATGGAGGCCGAGCGCAGCGGAACGAACGGAGCCTCGCGAGCGGGGATGTAGCTCAGTTGGTAGAGCATCTGCTTTGCAAGCAGGGGGTCAGGGGTTCGAGTCCCCTCATCTCCAAAATGCGAGGGAGCCTTAGCCCATAGGGCTCTCTCCCTTATCGCGACGGCTTAGGGCCGAACAGTAGGCCAAGTCAAAAAGCAAGGGCTGATCGGTTTTGCTCGGCGAACGCTTTGCAGCCACGAACTCGGACCAGCTAAACTTCGTAAAGTTCCTTCAACTCAAAGACGGATCGGTGGCTAAGTATGAAGGCACCGACGGATCGGGTGAGCACGCGAAAGTCAAGATTCGCCGAGTTGTGCTTCGCCCAATTGCGTCCATCGGGCTAGGCCATGTCGAAACCGTCTCGCTCGACGATCTTGAATAGCCCGAGCGCAAGCAGCGCAAAGTTGGCTCCCTCCTGCCCCTATTGTGTCATCACGAGGAGCAGGGAACTTCCTGGCCGCCGATTTCGTTATGTAGCTGAACGGCTTGTCCACGGAGGGTCTAGCCCAAGCCGTTGCCTCTCAGTCTAGGAAGTCTAAGTTGCAAACCAAGGCCAAGGGAACGCCCTTGGCCTTTTCCTTTTGGGGTGTTACACGAACTTTGGGTTGCCCGAAGCTAGGGGTTCATCGCCTTCATTGCCGGGTCTGGAATTCCGTGCGGGCAGATCGTGGCTTGAACCGCTGGTGAAACGTAGTACGCATGCAGGTCGTAGTGCGGAACCGGAAGACCCGGGTGACCGTGCGGCTCAAATTCGAAATCGATGTGATCGATCGTGTAGCCGGGCAGCGCGTGCAGGTCGGCGTAGCTGAATCCGTCTTGAAGCTGCTTCACCGTTACCATGATCTCGGTAAAAACGGGCTTGTTCTGCCACACCCCGTAAATCGGGCCGGTCGGCAAGTCGTGCGGGTTGGCCCAATGCTCGCCCATCGAAGCGATGCACGGTGAAACCCTGACGGCATCTTCCGGAATGCCGGCCGGACGGACCTTGGGTTGCGGCGGCAGCTGTGGCGCTTCGGGCGCCGCCCCCGCAAGAGCGGCCACTCCGCCCAGCAGCAACGCAGCGATGCCGGCCATGCAAAAGCTCAGCGCGCAACGCAGTAAACCCGACCGCTTCTTCATAAAGCGAACGCTCCTTTCGCAGTGCGACCCCTCATGGTAGCACGCGCTTTGAACGAAGCGGAATGAGGCGTGCGGCCTAGTCGACGATGCCAGACTGCTTAGGGCGCTACGTTCCGTAGCGGCGCTGTCTCGACGCGAAGTCATCGAGCGCCGCGCGCAGGTGCGTTTCGCCGAAGTCCGGCCAATAGGTTTCGGTTGCCCAAAACTCGGCGTACGCCGCTTGAAAAAGCAGAAAGTTCGAGAGCCGAAGCTCGCCACCGGTTCGAATAACGAGATCGGGATCCGGCAAGCCGGCGGTATAGAGGCAGCTTTCGACGGCGTGCTCGTCGATCGAATCGACGTCGCGCAAGCCGGCACTGACTTCGCGGACCAAGGCACGCACCGCGTCGCCGATCTCGCGTCGCGCTCCGTAATCGATTGCCAGATTCAAGGTGACGGCGGTATTTCGGGCGGTTTGCGCGACGAGGCTTTCCAACGCGCCGCGCGTGCGTGGCGGTAGGCGATCGCTGCGCCCGCACAGACGAACGCGAACGCCTTCGTTCACGAGCGCGCGCAACTCGCTTCCCGCCGCCTGAATGCACAAGCTCATCAGGAGATCGACCTCGGTCGGCGGCCGATTCCAGTTTTCTTCGGAGAACGCGTAGGCGGTTACGATGCGAACCTGCGCCCGCCGCGCTGCGCGCAGCGTTCGCCGCAGGGCCGTCACGCCGCGGCGATAGCCGCAGGCGATCGGCAGACCGCGTTCGCGGGCCCAACGCCGGTTGCCGTCCATGATGATGGCGACGTGCTGTGGCGTCACGTCGTCGCAAGCCTCGCTTCCGAGACCGCGGCCGGCGAACGCTCGTGCACGTCGCGCACCACCGACTCGAGCTCGTCGACGTAGGCTAGAAATCGCTGCCGTCCGCGCTTGGTGATGCGGTAGACGCTGAGGGGCCGGCGCGAGCCGCGCTGCTTCTCGATCGCCACGATGCCGACGTCGGCCAGCGCGTGAAG
>JASHZC010000055.1 GCA_030042755.1 Vulcanimicrobiota bacterium
GCGTGATCAGATCGCTGATGCCTTGAATGCCTTGACGGAGGACGTCGTCGGCGTACGCGAAGGCCTCGTTGAGCGGCGTGCGCTTCTCGATGACTTGCAGAATCCGTTCGTTCGGAATCGTAATCAGCGTATCGACTTTGCTTTCCAATTCCGCAATCGAATGTTCTGCCGTCTGCATGCGTTTGCGGCCCTCGAACCCAAACGGTTTCGTAACGACCGCGATCGTTAGCGCGCCCGAATCGTGCGCGAGCTCGGCGATAATCGGTGCGGCACCGCTGCCCGTTCCGCCGCCCATGCCCGCGGTAATGAACACGAGGTCCGAGCCTTCGAGAACCATTGCAAGGTCTTCGCGCGATGCTTCGGCGGCCTCACGCCCCAGGATCGGATTAGCGCCGGCTCCCAGTCCACGCGTTTGCCCGCCACCGATGTGCACGGTGTTCTCGGTGCGCGAACTACGCAGCGCCTGAACGTCGGAGTTGACCGCGTAGAATTCCACGCCGGTCAGTCCCGCGTCGATCATGCGATTGACGGCATTGCAGCCGCCGCCGCCGACGCCGATTACTTTGATCGCCGCAGCATGGTCGGGTTGAAAACGCCGTGCATCTGCCATCTGAGCTTGCTCCTCAATCAAATGTAGTTGTTTCGGGTTCTTCTTCCGGGGCACGTCAATTCCAAAGGTCCGAGAACCACTGCCGGACTTTGGCGAGAAAAGATCCGGAGCTGCGACGAACGCCATTGGTGTTTGCTCCGTCGCCATTCATGCCGAAGAGCACTAAACCAATTGCGGTCGCGTACTGCGGTTGCGTCATGGTGTCGGTCAGACCGCTGACGGTTGCCGGTACGCCGACTCGCGTTGGCAGACCGAAGACGTCCTCAGCAATTGCAGCGATACCGGGCAAGAGCGCACCACCGCCGGTAAGCACGACTTCACCCAATACCAAATCGCGCGGTACGTTCTCGACAATTTTCTGTTTGGCCATGCGGAGCGTTTCGAGAACGCGCGGTACGACGATCGCACGCAGTTGTTCGGTGGTGAATTCCTTATTCGTGCGACCGTCTAGGCCGCGCACGGAGAAACCCGCTTCGCCGTTGTCGGATATGCCCGCGCCGAATTGCTTCTTGACCTCTTCCGCTTCGGCGAGCGACGTTTTCAAACCGAGCGAAATGTCGCTCGTGAGAATGTTTCCGCCAACGGGAATCGTTGCGGTGAAGACTGCGCTGCCGAGCGAGTACACCGCGATGTCGGTCGTTCCGCCGCCGATGTCGAGCAACACGACACCGACCTGTTTTTCTTCCGCGAGCAGCGTTGAAGCCGAACTCGCGAGCGGCTCGAAAACGAGGCCCGCCGCTTCCAAACCCGCGCGATGCACGCATTTGAGCACGTTCGTAATGAACGACGAACCGCCGGTAATGATGTGCGTGTCGACTTCGAGACGGCCGCCCGACATGCCGACCGGATCGTCGACGCCGTCTTGTCCGTCGACCGTAAAATAGCGCGGTAGCGCGTGAATGATTTGTCGATCGGAGGGTAGGTTGATGATCTTGCTCGCATCGATCACGCGACGCACGTCGGAGCCCGTTACTTCGCGATTATCGCTGGTCGTAGCAACGACGGCGCGATTGTTCGTGCTGCGTATGTGATCGCCGGTAATACCGACGAACACGTCGGCAATATGAATTCCGGCCATACGTTCGGCGCGTTCGGTAGCGGCTTCGATCGATTTTATCGTCTCGTCGAGATCGACGACAACGCCCTTACGCATGCCCAGCGACGGCGCTTCGCCGACGCCCAGGATCTCGAGCCCATTTGGGCCATCGGCGGCAACGACCGCGCACGTCTTGGTCGTCCCGATATCGAGGCCGCAAACGGTCTCGTGCTTCATTCGATCGATCACCTATGCCCTGGAGTGCGTTAACCGCTATATATTGTGCCCAAGCCCGGCAAACCCTACTATTGCTGGGGCCTGTGCGGGGGAACCGTGATGCCTTGGCGCAGCGCGCCCGGACTCCTTGGGGACAGCCTGCGGACAGGTTGCGAATAACGTAAATCCAGGCGGCTGGTCGGCCGATGTAGCTAAAGATGGAAAAGAGCCGCACTAGTTTAGAAGGCGGGCTGATGATGGCCTTTGGTCTCGTCATTCTCGTCATTCTGTTGATGGTGCCGGTGATGGTTTGGGCTATGGGCGGTATCTCTAGCCAGGCGCAAACACTCTACAGCCGGGTCATCACAGGCCAGCTCGCCTACGCCAAGGTTGCCGCCGACGCCGACAGTTTACGCGCTGCCACGCTCGAGGCTGCGACCAGCAAAGATCCCGACCAAGCTGCAAAACAGCTTGCGCTTGCCAAATCACTAGTCACGCAATTCCCCGACGATGCGCGCAAAATGGTCGAGATCTTTTGCCCGGCCAAGAGCGCCAGCAAGAACGGCGCCGACCTTACGACGTCGGCGTGTTCGGGCAATAGCGACGACATCGCGAAGCAAATCGGAGGGCTCGTCGATACGTTCAGCACGAGCGCCAGCGGCTACGACTTCCAAGCGCTCTCCGCGGTGAGCCTGCTCCAAAACGGTAAGGCGACGGAAGCCCTCGCGCAGATCAACGGGCCTTCGGCCGCGGCCTATCAGAAGCAGAGCACCGACGGACAAGCGATGCTTCGCGCGCTCACAAGCCTCGCGGGAGACCGCTATCAGAAGTTGCTTCAGGCGCGCACGGTCGGACTGACCGTGCTCGTGATCGGACTGCTCGTTGCCGTCGCATTTGCAATCTTCTCCTACTCGTGGCTGCGCTCGATCGTGCTCCGCAGCATCGGACGCTGTGTCGAGATCTTCGAAGCGATGGGAACGGGCGATCTTTCGCAGCGAATCAATTGGCACGGCCGGGATCTCCTCGGCCGCCTCGGACAGGCGATCGACGATTTCGCGAATCGCATCTCCGTTATCATCCGCCAAATTCAGCGCGCATCTGCAACGGTGCAGACGGCATCCGAGCAGAGCAGCCACATTGCTCTTCAAGTCGACGGACGCGTGAAAGAAGAGCTCGCGGCACTCGCTCAGGCCCTCAAATATTCGACCGATCTTTCCGGAGCGGCCGGCA
>JASHZC010000056.1 GCA_030042755.1 Vulcanimicrobiota bacterium
GAGCGCGAAATCGAATTGGCGACCGCCGCGGGTTAAGGCTCCTTGGATCCGTTCTCTGGCGGGGCGTGCGTTTGTATGGTCTCGAACGGCTTGCCGTCGGGACCGTAAGGTATCGGTTCGAGGCCGCGCCCATGCAATAAGCGCGAGCTAACCGCGCCGATGCGAATCAAGATGCGGTCGTGCCCGAGCAGCGGAAAGAGCAGCTCGAGCGGCGGGCCTTCCTTCTCTCCGGTGAGCGCCATGCGAACGGCGGCAAACGCGTCGTGCCGCGCGATTCCGAACTCCCGGGCGATTTCAGGAATGTCGTGCGCGAGGGGCAAGCCTCGCAATTCCGGTTGATGATCGACATACTGCCCGATGGTATCGAG
Organism: Vulcanimicrobiota bacterium; assembly: GCA_030042755.1. The sequence goes on from JASHZC010000056.1 coordinate 369, forward strand.
GAAGAACAGTACGCTTCGCGTCCGTAAACGCTCGAGTTCGAGCGCGGGAATCACGCACGACTCCGCACGCAGTCCAGCGATTGGTGCGAAAGCATTGTCGACCGATTCGATCCGATCGCCGTATGCTTCGATGAAGGTATCGATCCATCGCAGAGCGGCCTCTGGTGCGGGTTCTTCGAGAAACCCCCAGCGCTGCATTGCACGCGCCAAGTCGGAACGGTGCAATTCGCTCATCGTTCGATCGACGCCACGGCGAACGCGGCGATCCCACTGCCGTCTCCGGTATAACCCATGCCCTCGCTCGTCTTCGCCTTAACGCTGACGTATTCGAGAGCCAAACCTAAGCGATTGGCTAAATGTTCGCGCATCGCGCCGATGTACGGCGCGAGCTTGGGCCGCTCGACCACGATCGTTGCGTCGATGTTCGCGATGCGGTAGCCGCTCTGCCGGACGCGTGCCGCGCACGCTTCCAACAATACGATCGAATCGGCGTCCTTCCACTGCGGATCGCTATCGGGAAAGTGCCCGCCGAGATCGCCGAGAGCGGCCGCGCCGAGCAACGCGTCGGAAATGGCGTGCGCCAGCACATCGGCGTCGGAGTGTCCGAGAGCTCCGCGTTCGTGAGGAATGGCGATGCCTCCCAAGATCAATCGACGGCCTTCTACCAAGCGATGCGCGTCGAAACCGTGACCGACGCGCGTCATCCGAGCAACGCCTCGGCCCGCGCGGCGTCGTCGGGATGCGTAACTTTGAAATTCTCGCCGCTCGAAGGGACGATCGCAACCTCAACGCCGATCGCCTCGAGCAATGCAACGTCGTCGGTCGCGTCGAGCCCGGCCCGCTCCGCGTGCTCGTGTGCGCGAATCATCTCGTCTCGCATCGCAAATTGAGGCGTCTGCGCGGCCCATAGCTCTGCGCGGTCGAGCGTATGACGCACGAGCATCGTGCGCGGATCGACGACCTTGATCGTGTCGACGACGGGCGCGGCCAACACGGCCGCACGCCCCGTGCGGACTTCGCGCATGCCCGCACGCACGTCTTGCGGACGAACGAGTGGACGCGCGCCGTCGTGCACGAGAACCGCGTCGCATTCGATTCCGAGCGCCGCAAGCCCGCATCGCACGCTCGCCTGTCGCGTCGGGCCGCCGGCAACGACCGTCGTAGCCTGCTGCGACGCAAGGTTTCGAGCAAGAATGCTCATTGCGTCGATCCACTCGGGTTCCGTCACGATGGCGATTTCGGCAATCTCGTCCATCGACGCAAATGCGGCGAGAGACCACGCCAGCATCGGCCTGCCCCGTAATTCGACCAACTGTTTAGGACGCCCAAAACGCGTTCCGCGTCCGGCAGCGACGATAATCGCGGCCCAATTCATCGCGCGACCGGGCTGGCTGACTTCGCTCGCGCGAAAATCATCTTCCCCGCAACGGTCTGCAATACGCTCGTAACGATGACGTCGGCCTGCGCTCCAACCAGTCTGCGCCCATGCTCGACCACGATCATCGTGCCGTCATCGAGATACGCAACGCCCTGATCGGGTTCCTTACCCTCGCGAATCACGTGCACGTGCAATTCTTCGCCCGGAAGTACGACCGGTTTGAGGGAATTTGCCAGTTCGTTGATGTTGAGGACCTCGACACCTTCGACTTGCGCAACGCGATTGAGATTGTAATCGTTGGTGAGCAATCGGCCTCGCAGTTCGCGCGCGAGACGAACGAGTTTCGCGTCAACGTTCCCGGGCGTAAGGTCGTCATATTCGCGTTCGTAGATTTCGATCGCGCGCAGCTCCTGGAGCTTGGCAAGGGTCTCGAGTCCGCGACGTCCACGCGTACGCCGTTGAGCGTCGGCCGAATCGGCGATCGTCTGCAGCTCGCGCAGCACGAAACGCGGAACGATGAGCGTGCCTTCAACGAAGCCACTCTGCACGATCTCGACGATTCGTCCATCAACGATGACCGACGTGTCGACCAGCTTAGCGCTGGCGCTGTGCGGACCGAGACTCTTGGGAAGCGGAACGAGCGGAGACTTCGCGCCAACGCGCGCGCCGAGGTACGCGAAGAAGATCGTGACGATCAGATACAGCACGATTGCCAGATAGCTGCCCGCCCGCCCGGTGACGGAGACAAACTCGAAAAGAATGCTCTTGAGAAGCAGTGCGATGCCGAGGCCGACGAGCAGCCCAATGGCTCCACCCGCTAATTCGGCCGGGGCCAAGCGTTCGATCGCGCGTTCGACGACGTTGAGTTCGTCCTCGAAGAACGACTGCGCGAGCGGGGCGAGGAGCACACCGATCAAGGCGCCGACGACCGGCGAGAGGATCAGCATCGTCCATTGTAACCCCTCGCTCGCGAAATGCAGCGAGAGAACGTTGACGTAGACTTCGCGTCCCAGCAGAAAGCCCGTAATGAAGAACACGATGGCGAAGACCGTGCGCAGGACCGTTCCGGACAAATTACTCGTGGTCATGGAATGTTACAAACGCTCCGCACACCTCGTTCGCGACGAACCGCCCTCGTCTTGTTAATCTGAGCGCGTCGCCGGTGCGCTCGAGCAGGCCGTCGCTTTCGAACTTGGCAACGACCGGCGCGTACCGCGCGGCGACGTCGACGCCGTATCGCTCTTTGAACTCGGTCAGAACAACCCCTTGCGCCGTGCGTAGTGCCAGCATTACCGCTTCCCCTACCGCGCGCAGGCCCTCCAAACGTTCGGCCTCGCCCGGGATCGGAAGCCCCCCGGCAGCCGCGAGTACGTAGTCGTCGAGCTTGCGCGTATGGCTGCTCCGTTCGCCGTTACGATACGAGGCTGCGCCGACGCCGAATCCCGCGTACTCACCGTTTTTCCAATAATTTTCATTGTGAGCGCAACGGTGACCGGGACGCGCAAAATTGCTGATCTCGTAGTGTTCGTATCCCGCGCCCTCCAGGGAGGCAATTGCGACATCGTAGAGTTCCGCCTCGAGGTCCTCGCTTGCGAAAGCCGACGGCTCGCGCTCGCGCCACGTTTCGAACGGCGTGCCTTCTTCTATAGTCAATCCGTAGGTCGAGATGTGATCGACGCCGAGTTCGATCGCCATGTCGAGCGAGCGCTGCCAAGAATTCACCGTCTGGCCCGGGACGCCGAACATCAAATCGACGGACACGGATCGAATCCCCGCGCGCCGCGCAAGTGCGACCGCTCGCGCGACGTCGGGCATCGTGTGACGGCGCCCGAGGGTTGCGATCTCGTCGCGCACGAACGACTGCACGCCGATCGACGCCCGATCGATTCCGACCGCAACGTACTGCGTAAAATCGTCGTCGCGAACTAATTCCGGATTGAGCTCGATCGAAATTTCCCTTCGCGCGCCGATCGGCGGAAATCGCTCGCGCAACACCCGCGTCAGCGAACCGATTTCCTCCGCGCCGTAGGCGTTGGGCGTGCCTCCACCATAGAAAATCGTCGCCGCCGGTTCGGGCAAAGCCGTAGCAATCTCCGCCTGCAACGCGTCGAGGTATTGCGCGGCGCGCGTCTTGGCCATCGGCCACTTTGCAAAATCGCAGTACGGACAGATATACGGACAGAACGGAAGATGGACGTAGATTCCGAGGGGCACATCGACCTCTATCCTAAGAGAGACTACGCGTCTTGCGCGACAAAAATCCCAACGGCGCCCGGGCCTCCATGCGTCGCGATGACCGGCCCTGCTTCGAGAATGTCGAGCATCCGCGGCTGCACGCCATCCAGCTTCGCGCGTAGTTTTTCGAGCGCATCTTGCGCGAGTTGCGGAGCATTGGTGTGCATCACCAAAAACCGCGCCTTGGCGGGGTCGGAAACTGCCGCCCACGCAAGATCCAGCATCGTCGCTTGCGCGCGGGCGAACGTTCGAACTTGGGCTTCGGCTACGACCTGACCATCCTTTAGCGCGATCACCGGCACGATCTTCATCAACGTTCCGAGCACCGCTTGCGCTTTTCCAATCCGTCCCGTGCGCTGGAGATGCGAAAGGTCGGCGAAGCACGCATAGAGACGCTGCGTGGCGCGCTCGCGATCGAGTGCGGCGATCACCTCGTCCCAGCTGCCGCCTGCAGCCATAACTTCTTGCGCGCGAAGCACCATCATACCGAGTCCACCGGCGGCGCTTTGCGAGTCGTAAATTTCGATCTTCGCTCCCGGAAAATTCTGCGCGGCCGTGCGTGCGGAATTGATCGTTCCCGAAAGATACGACGAGATCGTGATGCACAAGATATCGTGTCCGGCTTCCACCAGCGGCGCGAACGCTTCTTCGAACATTCGCGCGGTCGGCTGCGACGTGGTCGGGAGCGCGCTCTCGGTTTCGAGCAGTTCGAAAAACTGCCGGCGCGTCAAATCGACGTTGTCGCGATAACTACGATCGCCGAAGACGACGAAGAGAGGTACGATCGTGATGCCGAGCGACGCAGCCCGCTGCGGGTCGAGATCCGACGTGCTGTCGGTAACGATGGCGATCGACAATCAGGCGCTTTCTACGGAAGATTCGCGGGTGAGGTGGGGCGTCACGAGCTCCGCAATACGGCCGACGACATCGTGATCCACCTCAGCGATCGCCGTGCCGATCGCGGCTTTGATGCCGCGCCGCGAAACGCGGCCGTGCGTCACGATGCAATTGCCGCGCAAGCCAAGAAACGGAGCCCCGCCATAGGTCTCGTAATCGAATCGTCGGCGCAGTCCGCGCAGCGCCGGCGCGAGCAATACCGTGCCCATCTTGGTCAGCAGATTTCCGCCAAGCAGCGTGTCTTTGATGACCTTGCCCATTGCGGAGACGAGCCCTTCGCCCGTTTTGAGCATGACATTGCCCACGAAACCGTCGGCAACGATCACGTCGGCGGCGTTATAAAAGATGTCTTTGCCCTCGATGTTGCCGATGAAATGTATAGGCGCGCGCTCGAGCAATGCGGCCGCTTCGAGCACTTGCGCATTGCCTTTCGTGCGCTCTTCACCGACCGAAAGGATGGCCACGCGCGGATTTTCGATGCCGAGCACCGCTTTGGCGTAAGCAGATCCCATCATGCCGAATTGCTCGAGCCATTCCGGGCGGCAATCGACGTTCGCCCCAGAATCGAGCAGAACGGTCCGGCCGCTCAACCCCGGCCAGACCGTGGCGATCGCGGGCCGCGCGACGCCTTCGATCGTCCGTAACCGAATCAACGCGATTGCTAGGAACGCCCCGCTGTTTCCGGCCGAAACGACGGCGTCCGCGTCGCCGCTCTTCACCGCGTTTACAGCCATGCCAAGGGAGGTGCGGTCGGCCGTACGCAAGGCCTGGGACGCGTGCTGATCCATCGGCACGGAATCGGGCGCATGCACGACGGCAATCCGCTCGCTTCCTCGCCCTTGCAAGAGCGGGCGAACGCGCGCTTCGTCACCGTACAGCGTCAATGACGCCGCGGGGTACTCGCTTGCCGCGAGAATCGCGCCGGCAACGACCTCTTCAGGCGCTTGATCGCCGCCCATGGCGTCGACCGCAATTCGTGGATTAGTCATCGAGCGAAATCCAGTACTCCGCGTTCTTCATGCCGCCGTAGTAGTATTCGACGTCGCTATTCGCGTAGGCGTCGATCAGCTCTTCGCTCAGCCGCTGCGCATCCTTCTCGCGCTGAGAACCGCCATAGTAAAGCGTCACCAGGCCCCCATTGTCCGCGCCCATCTCTTGCAGGACCGCGTGCACGACTTCGTCGAGGCTCTCGCCTGCGAAGAGCTGCCCGCCAAAGGCCGCAGCCGGTTTGCCCTTCGCCACGGAAACGCCGCCGATCGCCGCGTCCTTGCTCGCGAAGAAAACCGAGGCGCGGCGCGTGCGTCCGGACGCAGCCATGATTTCGTCGTCGGACGGCGTTCGGTCGCCGGACGAGCGCATCGCGATAAGGCCTGCGATGCCGGCGACGATATCGCTCGTAGGCAAAACGTGAAGATTCTTGTCGGTCATCTGCGGAACTTCGCTTGCCGCAAGCGCGACGTTTTTGTCGTTCACGAACAAGTACACGTCGTTTCCGAGCGTCTTGTTTACCGCAAGCAAGAGATCCCGCACGCTCGGATTGCGCTCGGCGTTCACCGTGACCTCGGCACCGAGCTCGCGCGCGATTCGCTCGAATCCGGCGCCGGGCACAAGCGCAACGATCGAACGGGAATGTACGGGCTCGTCGACGACGAGCAGCTGATGCTGCTGCTCCATGTTGTCGACCTTCACGCGCGTCGCGCGTCCATTCTTTCCGGCGATTTCCAAAACACGATCGGGATTATCGGTATGGAGATGCACCTTGATCGTCGGCGGCGCTCCGATGACCAACAGCGACTCGCCGCGCGGTTCGAGCTGCCGGCGCAGATCGTAGACCGAGATCGTTGCGTCTTCGAGCACGAACTCGGTGCAGAACTTGTTTTCCCCGACCGCCTGCGCCGTGGTGAAGACACGCGGACGAAGTGGACGGCGCGGAAAGGCGGTCGCCCGCGTTTTGGACTCCGGCAAGAAGCGCAGCACGCCTTCCACAAAATAAACGAAGCCCGCGCCGCCCGAGTCGACGACGCCGGCCTCTTTGAGGATCGGCAGTTGGTCAGGCGTCCGATCCAGCGCCTCGTTCGCTGCACGTACGATGCCGCTGCCGACGCGATAAAAATCCCGCTCGTGCAACGCGAGTTTGTACGCCGCTTCGGCTGCGGCGTCGGCGACGGAAAGAATCGTGCCCTCGACCGGGCGCAGCAGGGCTCCCCGTGCCGCAGCTACGGCTTCGCGCATGCCGGTTGCGAGAACGAACGTATCGATCTCGTCTCGATGCCGCACGTGATGCGCGAAGCCGCGGAGCATCTGTGAAATGATTACCCCCGAGTTCCCGCGGGCACCCATGAGGCTGCCCTGGGCAGCGGCAGCAGCAACCTCAGAAAGAGGCGCGTCGCCATCCTTGCCGATGACCTTTCCCGCCTCGAGCATCGCCGAACGCACGGTCAGATACATGTTCGTGCCCGTGTCCCCATCGGGAACCGGAAAGACGTTCAGGTCGTTGAGGACCTGGCGGTACTTCCTAAGGAAGTACGTGCCGGCCGCCACAAACTTGGCGTAAGCGCGGCCATCGAGGGTCGTGACGTCCACGGAGGAGCGGTCTGCGAGCCGCCGGAGACGGAATCCTTGTCAACCTCTCGGACCCGTGGTATCATCCGAAAGTTCGTCCGCGGCCCTAGCCGCCGGTGCGAGTTTTGTCGAAGCCCACATCCGTATCTTCAGAGGAAACGACCTAAATGGCGAAGCGCTGCGAAGTCTGCTCGAAAGGCCCCATGAGCGGCAACAACGTCAGCCACGCGATGAATAAGACGCGCCGCCGCTGGCTGCCAAACTTGCAGTCGGTCAAGGTCGACGTTGGCGGAACACACCGCACCGTCCGCGTTTGCACGCAGTGCCTGCGCTCCAAGCGCATCACTCGCGCGATCTAGCGCCTACTCCAACACCGCCAGATCGTTAAGGAGCCGCGTAATCTCTTCGGGCTCTAGCGTAATCATGTATTCCAGTCGCACGTGCGAGCGCTCGATGCTCTTGAGCCCTACGGCGCAGAGCACCGGCCCCCGGCGACTTGGCGCGAACGAAAGATCGAACATCCCGCCAGAAAGAGAAAAGCTTCCCGCCGGCCCGTTTCCCGAATTGATCTGCGAGAGGTAGGCGCCCACCGAGCGTAACTCCTCGACGCGAATCGAAACCGGAAACGTCGCATCGACGGGCGGCGCGATCGCGCGAACGAAGCAGTCGAGCAGATCCATCCCTTCGGGCTCGGCTACCTCAGGATGAACGTATCCCGCAATCTGAATGGTGACAGATGGTTCGGTCTCGCCGATGCGGATCGTTTGAGGGATCATCGGGACCCCTTTACCCGTAAATGATCTTGTGCTTCGGCGGAGCGAACTTCAGCCTCGGACCGTCGGAGGCGCTGGCTTTGAGTGCTTCCGCGCTCACGCTCGACCGCTCGCAAAATCGCATCGCCCGCTCGTCATCGAGTTGATAGCCGAGTGGATTCCATTTCGCTAGTGCCGCCACCGGATCGCAGCTGGACCCGCCGTAACTTGTCGTGTCGGCAACGGCGCGCGCGCTCAAGGCCGTTGCAAGCAGGGTCGAAGCAAATGCCGAGCCGCCAAGCGCAACGAATGCGGCCACCGAGGCGGCGAACACGTCGCCCGCACCGTGCGCTAGGAAGCGCGCGAACATTGGACCGTTGACCCGGTGATAATAATAGCCGTTGGTGAAGAGCGCGGTCATACGGTGTTTTTCAGGATCGCGTTCGAATGACGTCACGATCACGGACCCTGGGCCCATGTCGAAGATACCGTTTAGAAAGGCGTGCTCGCTCAGCTGTCGGTCGCCGGCTCCAAGCAACACCTCGGCTTCGAACCGATTTGGCGTAACGATTTGCGCGACCGGAACGAGCAATTCGCGGATCGCACGAGCCGTCTCTTCCGATACGAAAAGGCCTTTGTTGAAGTCGCCGATCACGGGATCGACGAGAACGACACCCTTATACTCTTTGATCGCGGTGGCAACCACGTCGACGTGCATCGGCTTGGGCAAGTACCCGACCTGCAACACGGCAGGACGCGCTCGGATTACGAATTCGACGTCACGTCGAAACTGCGCGATGTCGGTAATCACGCTGGTACGGCCCGGAACGCCCGCATGAGCGTTTGCGAATTGCGACGGCGCGTGAACGACACGCGCGCCTAACGCATTGGCGACGGCGAACGTCGCCTGATTGCCGAGAAAACCAATCCCGACGCTGTTCTGTATGCTGCCAATCAGCGGTAACGATTGAACGTCGTCGATCAAATGATCCGTTCCTCTGGCGAGAAGTGGTCCCAGCCGGTGCGCACGATCGGTTCCTCACGCCCCTGGTTCACCATCACGACGCGCTCGTCCGCCCAAAATACGCCAAGCCGTTCGAGCGGCCGGCCGAAGCGCACGCGGAAACGACCGGCAAGGTGTTGGAACGCGCGCCCGTCTACTGCAACCAGCAATTCGAAATCTTCGCCCCCTGCCATGGCGTACGCAACCGGATCGACGCACAGCGCGCGCGCAGCCTCTTGCGCGCACGGCGCAACGGAGACGCGGTCGATGCGTACGCCCACGCGGCTTGCGCGCGCGAGGCGGAGCAGATCGGTGGAGAGGCCGTCGGAGCAATCCATCATCGCGTGAACGTTCCGACTCGCGGCGAGCCACATGCCCTGCGCGACGCGCGGCTGCGGTGTGCGGTGCGCGTCGAGCGCCGCAACCGCGAGCTCCTGAGCGATCTTGACGCGCGCTTGCGCCACGTCCAAACCCGCACGGCTCGCACCAAGTGGACCGGTAACCGCGAGCACGTCGTTTGGCCGGGCGCCCGCCCGCGTCTTCACGTTGCTGGGACGCACTTCGCCAACGACCGTGATCGCAATCGAGAGCACCGGTGCTCGCACCAAATCTCCACCGGCGATTTGTGCGCCGTACGAATTCGCGCATGCGGCCATTCCCGCGCAGCACGCGAGAATCTCCGCCGGCGCGCGATCCGCAGGAATGCCAAGCATGACCGTAGCCAACCGCGGGCGCGCACCCATTGCGGCAAGGTCGCTGAGATTCGCAGCCATCGCGCGCCAACCGATCTGTTCGTCCGACATCCATGCTCGCGAGAAGTGAACGTTCTCGATCAGCGCGTCGCTCGAAATCGCGCTGCGATGCGAACGCGAGGGCTGCCACACCGCAGCGTCGTCTCCGATCCCGATGAGTACGCGCGAGGTACCGCCCTGCAGCGCGGCGATCGCCGCTACGAGCTCGTCTTCATTCATTCGTTAGCGAGACGGCGCATTTCACGCACCGTCGACGCCGGATCGGCCGTACCGAAGATGCTCGATCCCATGACGATTGCGTTTGCGCCCGCGCGGACCACACGTTGAATGTTTGCCGAACCGACGCCGCCGTCAACTTCTAAAATGCACGACGGATTGCGCGCGTCGATCAAGGCTCGCGCCTCGCGCAATTTCTCGAGCGAGCGCGGAATGAACGCTTGCCCGCCAAACCCTGGATTGACGCTCATAATTAGGACGAGATCGCAATCTTCGATGATGTCTTGAAGCATTTCCACCGGGGTCTGCGGACAGAGAGAAATACCGGCTTTAGCGCCGAGCGTGCGAATGTGCGTAAGCAGTCGCTGCGCATGCGAGGTCGCTTCATAGTGAAAGGTGATGATGTCGGCCCCCACCGCTCGAAACTCGTCAACGTAGCGTTCGGGCTCGACGATCATAAGGTGCGCGTCGAACGTCAGTGGTGAGAGCTTGCGAAGATCGCCGATGATCTTCGGGCCCCAGGTAAGGTTGGGCACGAAGCGTCCGTCCATGACGTCCAAGTGCAAGTAATCGGCACCACCGGACTCGACGGCGGCGATTTGTTCGGCAATGCGCGCGAAGTCGGCGGAGAGCAGCGAAGGCGCAATGGCAACCACTATCGGCCTCCAGGCGTGGGTGAAGATGCAGGTGAGGAGCGCGGGGACGATTTTCCTTCGTTGTAGATCACGGGAGGCTCTTCGCCCAAACGCGTTTCGCCGACAAGCGCATTGTCCACGTACAGATCGACGACCGACGTCCCGAGCGCCGTTATCGTGAAGTCGAGTTTCTGTCCCGGCTGCGCGTAGGCCCGATAGGCATCGTATTGTCCGGTCGCATCGCGTACGCGCACCACGACGGCGACCGACTTCCCCGACGTTGGGTTCGCCGGCGCCGGTATCGATGCGAGAACGTGCACTTGCCGGAGAAGATACCCCGACTCGTCCGGACCAGCGCTCACTTGCAACGAGACTGGCTCGAACGACGAAATTCGCGTGCCCGGCGCGATCGACTGCCGCGCTACGACACCATGTTTGGGTCCACGAGCGCCAAGCGGCGTCCACACGATCTGGCCTATGTCAACACCGGCAGTCGCCGCCATCAACCGTGCCTGATCGATCTGCGTGCCGACAAAATCGGGAACGCGTGCGATCGCGGCCCCGCCCTTGCTGATGACCAGATTGACGGTTTGCCCTTCGACCACGTCGGAAAGCGGCTGTGGATCTTGTTCGATCACGTGGCCGGCTGGAATCAAATCGCTTTTGACCGAGTTCACGCGGCCAAGTTGGAGCTTCGAGCGTGCGAGGTCGAGAATGACCTCGCGCATCGATTGGTAGCGAAGGTCGGGCATCTGACTCGATACGATGCCATCGCTAACGACGAAGTCGATTTGCCTTCCGGCGCGGACAGCCGTACCCACGATCGGACGCTGGTTCATTACCGTGCCTTTCGGATAGCGATCGCTGGTGGAATGATCGACTACTTGCGGCAGCAGATTCATTTGCTGCGCGGCCGCAGTTGCATCGCTCACCGACTGCCCAACGAACGAGGGAACCGTAATCGTACTCGCCGGAGGCATCAAGAAAAGATAGATCTGATGGCCGAACCAGACCAATACACCGACGAATGCCGCTAGGACGATCGGAAAAATCCATTCGCGCGGGACGTACTCGTGAAGGAGTTCCCGCCATTCGTCGGTTTGTTTCAGGTGAGCGCCTCCAACGCGGCCTCGCTCACGCTAAGATTGCTAAAGACGTGCTGTACGTCTTCGTGTTCTTCCAGCAGGTCGAGGAATGACAGCGCGGCTGCCAGAGCTTCGCCTTCCGGTTCGGTCGTCTGTTTCGCGCGTACGCCGAGATACACGTCGGAAATCTTGAGTCCGGCAGCGCGTAATGCTTCTCGCGCGGCAGCAAGCATCGCGGGTTGAGTGTACACGTATGCCTGCGATTCGCTGTATTCGACATCGACAACGCCGTCGACCAGCGCGGCTTCGGTGAGGGCGTCTTCGGATTTTCCTTGCGGATCGATTTCGACGATCCCGACCGCGTCGAACATCCACCCGACGGACCCGGTCTCGCCGAGCGAACCACCGTGCTTGCTGAAGACGAAGCGCAGTTCGCCCGCCGTGCGATTGCGGTTATCTGTTGCTGCATCGACAACGACCGCAAGGCCGTGGGGTCCATGGCCCTCGTAACGGATCTCCTCGATCTCCTTCTCGCCCGCGCCGCCGGCACGCGCGATCGCCCTTTTTACGTTGTCCGAGGGCATGTTGCTTTCGCGCGCCTTTTCGATCGCAAGCTTCAAACGATGGTTTGATTCGGGATCGCTGGATCCCGATTTTACCGCGAGCGTGATTTCACGGCCCAGCTTGGTAAAAAGTGCCCCTCGCTGCGAATCCGTCTTGGCTTTGTCGAGTTTGATATTTTGCCACTTCCGGCCCATCTGTCTGTCCTCACCATTTGCTTATCGAACCCGCCCCGCGACGCCTTTTTGCGTTACCCGTACGGGCCAATGATCCAGGTTGGCAGCCACATCCGCTCGTGCCATTCATTCCAGGTGATCGGTATGGACGCCAAAATCGGATAAAAGAATATGAACGCCGAGCCGATCAGCACGACGGTCGCGACGACTCCCGCCATCGCCCAGCGGCGTGCACCGACGTCCGCGTCTTTGAATCGCAACCAAAGCTGCTGCAAGATGATGGCGTTACACAGACAGATGAGCGGTATGTCGACGTAGAAATGGTAGGCGAACGTGATGCGCGGCGACCTCATCCAAGGCAGCCACTGCAAGAGGTAGGTCAAGACGATCAAGGCGTAGGCCTTGTTTTTTCGCCTCCACGCCAGCACGGCAACGATCGGAACGCTCACCAATCCCAGCCACATGTTCAGTGGATTGGGCATCGACGTGATTTCCTCGACGCAGCAGCCGTTCGGGTCCTGCTTGTTCGCGCGATGGTCCTCGTAATAATACGCCACCGGAATGTAATCGATCGGCCACTGGTACCAATACGACGAATACGGATGCTTTGCGACGAGTTTGTCGTGATACTCGAACATCGTGTATTGGCGATACACGACGTCGTTGAAGTTGTGAATCTCATTCGGGTCCGGCGAGTGGCGCACCAGATCCGGCACCCAGACCAGTGCGTAAACCGTCGCGCTTATGAAGAGAATCGTCGCCAGCGCTCCGTCGAGCCGAAAACCGCGCGGGTTGCCCCACAACGCTGGGCCGCGCTCGGCGAAATAGCGCTGCAGCCACACGAAGATCAGAACGCAGAAGCTGACTCCGAAGCCCATGACGCCGTACCACTTGGAGCTGACAAGCAGCCCCAGCGCGATCGTGAACACGATCAGCCAAAGCGTGGCCGAGGAGCCTTTCTCGCGCGCATCCCCGACGCGAATTTCGTTGTTTTCGTATTTCGCCTCGGCCTCGGGCGTCTCGTACGTCACGCTTGGCTCCGGTCGATACGCAATCGAGTACGTATCGCCGGCGTAGACCAGTGCACCCGCGCGGTTTTGCGACACCGCACCGGCAGTAATTTTAGCCTTGCCGCCGGCGGTTTCGATCCGGCCCCCGTCAAGCGTATAGAGCGTGCGGTTTGCTCCCCGTACGAGCGCCAGCGAACCCTCCGGAAACGTGTATTCCGTCGCGCCGTCGGCGAACCACCGTGGCAGCAGCCAATAGCGCCAACCAACGTATTTCAAGCAGGCAACGTACAGTCCAACGATGACGCTTGAAGCCGCATCGAGATGCCCGGGTGGATGGAAGTGGCTCCAGATCAGGTTCCAAATCAACACCACGATGGCGCCCGAAACGATCGATGCTGCTACCGCCGAGGCGAAGGCCCACGGTGGAATCACCGTGTGTGCCCTCATTTCCACCTGCGACGCAATCCAAAACCGGTAGAACGCATAAACGGCCGCCAGCGAGAAGACGACGACGAATCCCTCGGGCGTTGCAATGCGCGACTGCACGAAATGCATGCCGTCCGTCATCAAGAAGAACGCCGCAATCGAGGAGAAGACGATCGAGCCCGTAACGCGTTTGGCAAAGGCATAGAGCAGCATCACGACGATCGCGCCGAACACGACGTCGAGGAAGCGCCAGCCGAACGAGTTGTCGCCGTGCGCCAGCCCACCGAACATCATCACCGAGAGCGTCACCAGCAGCTTCGAGAATGGCGGGTGCGTATTCTCGTAGATCCGCATGTTGCGGAGATATTCTTCGGCTGCACGCGCAAAATAGATCTCGTCGAAGATCTTGGTAGGGGGATACCAATAACGTATGTATGAGAGCAGGAAGCTCGCCACGCCGAACACGCTCATGACCAGGTAGTCGAGCGCATTCATCACGCTCAAGCCTTCGCGCGGATCGTAGTAGGCGCGCGTTTCGTAGGCTTGAGGTACATCGCGCTCGTCGCGCTCGATCTTTTGCTCGCGCCGCGACACTGCTTCGGCCGGCTCTGGCGCAGATCCGAGATAGGTATAGCCTAAAACGAAGAACGTGCCGACGGCAATCAACGCGTAGAAGTGCGTGAGCGCTCCCCACATGTTGTACGCGTCAACCCCCGGCGTCGGATGGTTCACGAAAGCGAGATACTGCAGCGAATAGACGAGGTTGGCGAAGAGCACCACGGTGAGGGCAATCGCTCCCCAGAGATAGCGGCGCGCGATCGGGATGCACGCGATGCAGAACGTGACCGCATCAAAGCTATAGCGTTCGTGCATCCGCGTCGAGAGAATGAAGAACGCAAGCAATGAAAGCGTGGCGGCCTCCATCAGGGCCGCATTGGTGCGCTCTTGCAAATAGCGCCACACGATCAGCGCGACTGCAGCTACCAGCAATGCGATGCCCCACGCGTACTGCGGAAACTGCACTCCCCAGAAGCCGATCGACAGAGCGTCCTTCTGCCACATCTCTCCCTTGATCGCCCACAGGTTGAATGCGTTCACGGAATTGTCGGGGTAGACGCTCGAGCCAAACTCGTAGCGTTGGAGCAGCCATTGAAGCGCCGCGATTGGATTCGCCGTGGGATGGAACGGCAGCACGATCAGGATCGTGAAGACGATCGACGCCGCAATACCGATTGCAGTGGCAATCAATCGGTCGCGCAGTCGCGAGCGATCGGCGAAGGCGAACGCAACCATGAGCGCGATCAACACCGACGCTTGAGGTTTGATCAGCAGCGAGTACGCGAGGGTGACCCAGGCAGCGGGGATGTAGCGCGAGATCCGCCCGGGCGCCTCATCGGTGCTCTTTAAGAGGAAGTAGAATGCCAGCAATGCCAGTCCGGCAGCGATCGAGTCGACTTGGCCCCAATCCGCCGACGTCATGATCGTAGCCGGGTTCAAAATGTAGATCGCCGCCGCGCCCAGCGCAATTGCCGGTTTGGCGAACCGCAGTCCGATCGCGTAGATGAGCGCGCCTACGCCCAGATCCGCGAGCACGGCCGGCAACTTGACGACGACGCGGAGTAATGCATATTGCGGATCTAGAGCACGGAACGGGGCCCACAAATGGCCGAAGATGGCGAGAATGTAGAAATAGCCCGGCGGATAATCGGCAAAACTCGTCTTGTCGTAGAAATGCGTGAGGCCGTTGCTCAGCAACGAAAGCGTCCACGCGACGAAGGTGTTGATATCGACCGTGAAGCCGCTCGAGCCAATGAACAGCACGCGAAGCGCGAACCCGCCGAGCAGCAGGATCGGAAGCGCAATCGGGAGCGTGAGCGTGCGCTCCCAGACGGACGTTTGGACGTTCGTCCTGGCGTTCACAGTACGGTGGGCCTCCGATTAGCCGACTGGTTCGGCGAGCGTTTCGAGCAGATAATCGCGGAGCGCGCGGTTGTGGTGATGTTCCACGACGGCCATAGGTTCTGCAACGGCACGCGTCGCGGCCTCTCGTGCCCCGAGATCCTCAAGCGCAGCACAGACTCGCTCGACCTCAGCCGGCTCCAGCGGCCGCCCGAGACGATACGCATCGGCGACGACGCGGCTCGCAATCGTCTCCGGCTGGCTGAGCGCCCAGGCGATCGGATAGGTCCACTTGCGGCGCGCTACGTCGCCGGCGACGGCCTTGCCGGTTCGCGCGGCAGACCCCCAGATTCCCATGATGTCATCGCGTATCTGGAACGCGATGCCGTATGCGCGGCCGAGTTCTGCGTAACTGCGAACGAGCGCTTCATCGTCGCTCGCGCAGCAGGCACCGAGCGCGCAGGCCGCTTCGAAAAGAGCCGCGGTCTTCCCCTCGATCATTCCGTAGTATGCGGGAAGATCGACGCGGGTCGCTTCTTCGAATTGCAAATCGAGCGATTGACCGTCGCACATCGTGCGGTGAGCGCGGTGCAGCCGCTCGATCATGGCCATCGCCCGTTCGGCACCGAGCAGTCGCTCTGCGCGGGCAAGCGCGAGAAAGCTCAACGCGCACATCGCGTCGCCGGCATTGATCGCTTGAGGGATGCCGTACACGCTCCAGAGTGTGCGCCGCCCGTGGCGCAACTCATCGCGATCCTCGATGTCGTCGTGAATCAGCGAATAATTGTGAACCAGTTCGATCGCAACGGCAGCATCCAACGCGTGTTCGAGCGGCGCCCCTTCGGACGTGCACACGAACGTGACCATCCGCGGACGCAAGCGTTTGCCGCGGCGCGCCGGCCCGTGCGCACCGTAGCCAAAATGGTACGATAGCATCTCTGCGATGAGGGGCGACCCGCGATATTCCAGGACGCGCTCCTGCAGATCGTCTTCGAAAACGTCAGGCGGATTGACGAGTGAGCTCCTCCATCCGCGCGTGCACCTGATCGACCAGCCATCCAGGCGTCGAAGCGCCGGACATCAATCCCGCGACGCCTACGCCTTCGAACCACTGCGGCTGCAATTCATCCGGACCCTCGATGTGATACGAATGGGCTCCGTGCGGTTCTGCCAACTCGGCTAGGTGCTTGGTATTCGCGGATGTCTTTCCACCTACGACGACCATCACGTCGACTTCTTCCGCTAGACGTAATGCTTCGCTTTGCCGGTTGTTCGTATCCGTGCAGATCGTGTTGACGGCGCGTACTTCGTAATACTTTTCGCTGAGGGCTTTGACAATGTCGCTGAAACGCTCGCGCGAGTAGGTTGACTGCACGACCACGCCGATCCGGCTGCCGCGCGGCAGTTTTCCGACGTCTTCGACCGTTTCGATGCACCACGCGCCTGGGACGTGACTAAGCGTGCCCTTCACTTCGGGATGGCTCGGATCGCCAACAACGATGATCTTGTAGCCGTCTGCACGTAAGCGCTCGGCCTGTACGTGAATCTTCGTGACCATCGGACACGTCGCATCGATGATCTCCAGCCCTTTGGCGTGCGCTTTTTCGAAGACTTCTACCGGGAGGCCGTGCGCCCGAACGAAGAGCGCACCATGGTCGACATCGTCGACGCTGGCAGCATTGCGCAGTCCATTGGCTTCGAGCTCAGCGACGGTCTGCGGATTGTGCACCACGTGACCGAGCGTGGTCACGTCATCGCGGGCGCCGATTGCTCCTTCGGCCTTCTTGACCGTTATCGCAACGCCGAAGCAGAATCCCTGAACCTTTGCCTTACGAATCTCCATCGATACTTTCCCGGAGGGCCGCGATCGTGCCCATCACGTCGTTGGTGAACTTCTCCAAGTCGTCGCGAGTTGCTTTCCGATCGGCCGGTAGTGAAAGTGGCTTCCCGAACACGACACTGATCGTACCAAGCCGGGCGGCCTTCGCGCTACCGACAATGCAGGCAGGGACCACGGGAGCTCGACCGAGCGAGGCCAGGAGAGCTACGCCTGACCGAGGCTCCTTGTCGCCGTGAACGTTCCGTCCACCCTCCGGAAAGATTCCCACGCATCCGCCTTGACGCAGCACCTCGACGGAGCGCTTGATCGCAGCCGCCGCGCTGCCTTCACGATCGACCGGATAGGCCCCGACGGCGGCGATGAGCGGCCCGAGAATCGGGATTTCGAAGAGCTCTTTCTTGGCCATGTAGCTGATCTGGCGAGGACAGAATGCACCGAGAATCGGCGGGTCGAGATTCGAGATATGATTGCACGCGACGATGAGCGGTCCGTTCGCGGGGACGTTTTCCGCACCGTACGATCGCGTGCGCCAGGCGACGCGCGCGATCGTGCCGATCAGAACCTTCGCGAAGGCGTAGAGCGGCGTCATCGCGAGCCGTCCACGATGCGCCCGATCTCGGCTACGACTTGGTCGACGTCGGTTTTGCTGGAGTCGACGACGTGCGCATCCGGAGCGGGCACCAGTGGTGATGCGGCGCGCTCGCGATCCAGACGATCCCGCTCCTCGATCTCCCTCGCAAGCTGATGCTCCGTGACGTCGACGCCGGCGGCGAGCAGCTGCGCGCGGCGGCGCTCGACGCGCGCCTGCACGGATGCCGTGAGAAATATTTTAACTTGTGCGAACGGCAACACGACGGTGCCGATGTCGCGTCCGGCCATAACGACCGGTCCTTCTTGCGCGATCTCGCGCTGACTACGCACCATCGCCTCGCGCACGCGCGGATGCGCGGCGATCGTTGAAACGGTTGCCGTAACCTCGTTGGATTGCAGCGTCCGTTCGTCGAGTTCGATGCCCGATGCGTGTATGCGGAATCCGAGCGGCGCCAGCGGATCGAGCACGACGCTCACGTGGGCACCGTCCCACAGACGCACGAGCGCGCTTTCGTTGTCGGCGTCGATGCGATTGCGCAACGCCAAGTACGCGAGCGTGCGATACATCGCACCGGTGTCCAAATACAGGACGTTCAATTCGCGGGCGAGCCGCCGCGCGACGGTCGTTTTTCCCGAGGCGGCGGGTCCATCGATTGCGATTTGCAGGTGCGCTG
>JASHZC010000005.1 GCA_030042755.1 Vulcanimicrobiota bacterium
AGCCCATCGCGTTCGGGCTTGAGCGTGCGGTAATTGATCGTCTCCGGCTTCTTGACTTCTCCGAACGACCAGGCGCGAATTTGTTCAGGCGAAGCCAAGCCGATGCGCATGGCATCGAAATTGTTGACGTCGATAAGGTTCACTAGTGTTCCCGTAAGGGGATGTCCCGGGTTGCCGGCCTGACGCAGGGATCCGCGTTGCTCACGTTGTCACGTAAGGGGTCCCACCGCTGGCGCTGGCCCGTAGCCGCCGGGTGGCCACCCGGGGCTGGACAGACCAATAGTTTATCGCACGGGGAGGAAGTATGCAATGGACGCCACCCGCACTGCGCGGCGCACTACGCGCCATTTTCGACGCGGCCGTAGCCAGTGCCGACCCGCGCCGCGTCTTGGCCGCTCATCTACCCGAGCCTGCGCCTGGTCGTACGATCGTCGTGGGAGCCGGCAAGTCGGCGGCGCTCATGGCCGCGGCGCTGGAGGCCGCTTGGCCGGACGTTCGCCTAGAAGGGCTGGTCGCGACGCCATACGGGCACGCCGTCCCGACTAAAAGCATCGAGGTTATTGAAGCGGCGCATCCGGTTCCGGATGAAAACAGCGAGCTCGCCGCTACGCGCATGCTCGAACTGGTTCGCGGTCTCTCCGACCGCGATCTCGTCGTCGCATTGATGTCGGGCGGCGGATCCTCGGTGCTCGCCAAGCCGGCACCCGGTCTCATGTTGGAAGACAAACAGGTTGTCGCGGCGCAGTTGCTGGCGTCGGGCGCGACGATCCACGAGATGAACGTCGTGCGCAAGCACATTTCGGCCATCAAAGGTGGCAGACTCGCCCAAGCCGCGTCGCCGGCAAACGTCGTGACGCTTGCAATCAGCGATATCCCCGGCGACGACCCCGCGACGATTGCAAGCGGACCAACCTTACCGGATTCAAGCACGCTCGCCGACGTTCGTGACATCGTCGAACGCTATGCGCTCCATCTTCCGATCGCCGTGTCGGCATATCTCGAGAATGCAGCGGAAACGCCGAATCCGGACGAGCTTTCGGGTGACGCGCGACTGATTGCGACGCCGATGCTCGCTCTGCAAGCTGCCGCCGAAATCGCGCAATCGTTCGGATTGCAGCCGCTGATTCTTGGCGAGCTCGAAGGCGAGAGCCGCGAACTTGGCGTCGTCATGGCCGGCATCGCGCGGAGCGTGCGCGTACACGATATACCGATACGCGTCCCGGCTGCAATCTTGTCGGGCGGCGAAACGGTCGTCACTATCGGCCACGGACGCGCTGGACGCGGCGGCCGCAATCTCGAGTTTCTTTTGAGCCTGGCGATTGCGCTCGACGGCGCACCGGGAATTTGGGCGATCGCCGGCGACACCGATGGGCGCGACGGAACCGACAACGCTGCGGGGGCGATTATTGCGCCCGACACGTTGCAGCGAGCGCGAAGCGCCGGGCTCGATGCGCGCGCCTTGCTCGACGGTCACGACAGCTATACGTTTTTCGACGCCCTTGGCGACTTGGTCGTCACCGGACCTACGCTCATGAATGTTAACGCGCTACGCGTCCTGGTCATCGTGTAGTCGCGCGGGTATACAATTACGGCATGACTATCGGAATCATTGGTGCGGACGATCGGGCGGTAACGGTCGGAAAGATGCTCTGCGCTTGCGGACACGTCGTATGCTTCAGCGATCCGATGAACGAAAGAACGCCCGCTTCCGCGGCGCATGCGATCGGCCATGGCGCTTTTGCCTGCTCTCCAAACCAGCAGGCGACCACGTGCGATACCCTGATCTTCATGGTGCACTGGGAAGACCTCGATCGGACACTTGGCGCGCTTGGCACCTACAAAGATGGAATCGTCATCGATGCGACGCGGCCGCCCGATCTGGGCGAGCGAAGCTGCGCGGAAACGATCGCACAAAAGCTCGACAACGCACACGTCGTCAAAGCGTTCGTCGAGCATCTCGAACCGGGCGCGACCATCAAAGTCGCCGCCGACGATGCGCGGGCGCGAGAGCGTGCAGAGGAATTGATTGCCGGTTGTGGTTGCAACGTCGAGAACGTCGGTTCTCTGGCCAATGCACGGAGCATCGAACGCCACATGGCCTCCCGTTCCGTCTGGCGCCACTAAATCACGGTCAGACGTGCGCTAGCGTGCCTCGGTTCGCACTAAGAGCACTCGCAGCGTCGTCGGGCCGTACGGGATATTTCCGCGCAAACCAGCCTCACCGTTGATGAGTGGAGCCGGGATCGCCGCCGAGTTCACACCGTACAGTACGTATCTTAGCGCGTTGGCATCGAACACGTTATCTGCGGAAACCTGGATCGCGGTGTTTGCGGCAACGGGTTGCCGGAAGGTCGCGCTGCCGACGAAAAACGCCGGTATGTTGAACGTATTGTTCGACCCGTAGTATGTCAGTCCGAGCTCGGCGAATTGCCCCCACACACCGCGGCGATGGATCGCAGCATAACCCATCGAGTAGGCTTCGCTTTTGTTTGATATACCGTTGTACCCACTGCCGTTCGAATAATAATTGATGCCGGGAACGACGGCGAGGTTCGTCGTGTACACTCCCGCAGCGCTGAGATAGAAGTTCCCGGAGATGTTGTATGCGTAGGCTCGTGCAAGATCGCCGGACACGATATAGCCGTAGCCGACGGGTGGATCGCGGCGTAACGCCAGCTCGACACCCTCGTACCGGCTTTGCGCGAGGTTCTCGTTCGTGCTGGAATATACCGGATAGCCGTCATACGTGGTTCCCGTGTCGGTAATCGACGTTGCGAACTGGTTCCAGATGTTGGTGAGATAGGTGTCGAGCGAAACGATGTCGCCGTCCCGCAAGCGCGCGTCCGCACCAACGTCGTAGGCAAAGGACGTTTCGGGCCGCAACGTGCCGGAATTCTTGGAGACCGTGATCGTTCCGTCAGATGGAGTCACCTCCGCCGGTGTCGTCGTGTTGTTGTCGATGAGCGACGGATAGGGCGGCGCGATCGACGAGCCCGTGGAGAATCGGATCGCGAGGTTTGGCGTAGCGCGGTACACGTATCCCAGGCGCGGATCATCGTGCGTCGTGGTTGACGTTGAAAAGTCGAACGTCGTATCCGTTGGGGAGGTCGGAGCGTACGTCGAGCGATAGACGTTGTAGTAGTTCGCGAGCGTCAGCTGCCCTTTCTCGCCGATCTGTAAGACGCCGCGGAGGAGATAGTTACTGAAATCCTGCCGCGTTCCCGGCGCAATCGAGTACTGGGTTGCGCCGGTCCCGCCGGCAATCTTGTACGAGTCCGTGAGCATCGTGTCTAAGTCGTACGCGGCGCTAATAAGATCGTCGCCGATGGGATGATCGTATTCGAACGATGAGCCGTGCAGGTAATCGTGATCGCCCATGTTGTTGGTGTAAGCGTCGACTGCGGGAATAGTTACCAGTGCGGTCTGCCCGTCGAAAGGCGTGAGCGCGCCGTTGAGCTTAACGTTTCCATAGAGTTGAAGCGGAACCGTGTACGACTCGAAGGGATCGCTGGCATCCGAAACCGTCTGACGTTCCAAGACGGCGCTATAGTAGCGAGCCAGAAATGTGTCGTTGCCGAGCCCGGTGCGCAACTCGCTCTCGAACATCGGCTCGTTGTCGTACACTACCTGATCGGGTAGCGTCGTCGTCGTATTGAGCAAGAACTGACCGCCGTTTACGAACGGTCCCGCGTTCCCGAAACCCGTTCCGGGCGCGAACGTGGAATAGATCTGCGAGAGGCCGGAAGCGGGACCGTTATATTGTCCCTGGATGCCGACATAGCCCGCAGTGAACGTCGTGACGTTTGAGAAGTGATAGGCGAGCTTGGCCAATTCGCCGTTGCTTTGGTACGTCGAGGTGACGTCCTGACAGCAGGCCACAAGCTTTGCATAGGCGGCTGAGGGATTGCCCGCGGCGTTCTTCACTGGGTACGACCCGGAATATCCGCTCGGCGCGGTGCTGCTGGTTGTGGATGCGCCGATCGGCGTTCCGTTGATGAGCGTGTCGTTCGCCGCATTCGAAGAATACGGAAGGGTCACGTACGTCGGGTATGTGTCGAGCGGTCCGTTCGTTCCGTTCCTAACGAGTGAGACGAGATATCCAAGCCTCCCGCGATCGATCGTATCCGACATACGCAGTTCCAAGAATGCACCCTGCTGATTGTCGAAGCCCGCGACCAACGTACCCGTCGGCGTCATCGTTGGCTCGCCCGTCACGAAATTGAGCGTACCGCCTATTCCGTAGTTGATCTCGTTCGCATACGCGGTCGGCCCCTTGACGACTTCCACGTCGGAGAACAACAGCGAGTTGACGAGCATCGTCGGATAGTCGCCCTTTGCGCCGTTGATCAGCGGGTGGCCGTCGATGAGCGTCGACTTTTCGTAATCGAGCGCGCCTCGAAGATTCGGCGATGTGATCGATCCGGGCGCAGCCGCGTCGGAACTGTCGGGCCGAGCAGAGACGACGCCGGGAATCTGATCGAGAACGTGACCGATCTGAAGCTGCCCTTGATCGATGAAGGACTGCTGCGAGAGCGTTTGAATCGCCGACGCGCTGGTGTTGAAGGAGCTTCCCGCGCTCGTCCGTACGGATGCGATCTGCTTCATCGTATCAAGCGTCGAGGGTACGAGCGTCACGTCGAGCTCACGTCCGGGTACGATAAATCCGCCGTATGCCCAGCGCTGAAATCCGCCTTTGCTCACGATCACGTCGTACGATCCGGCCGGCACGTTGGCGATCGTAAATGCGCCGTTCGCGTCGGTCCGCACGGTCGCTGCGCGCGCCGGTCGAATTGCGACGGTCGCACCTGCGACGGGATCGCCACCGAGTTGACGGACCGACCCGGCGATCGCGAAACTCGTTTGCGCCTGCGCTCGAGCAAGCGTGCTCGCGATAAAGGGAACAGCGACCAGAGAAAACACTAGGCATTTGATGAACGTGCGATGCGCTCTCATTCTGTTAGCCTTCATTACCTTTCCATTCCGGGTCGATGCGGCACCAAGCATTGTCATCCACGTCATCGATCCCAGCCGCGTTCCGATAAGCGGAGCGAGGATTGAACTCGTCGGCGCGTCGACTCAAACAGGAACGACCGATCCGCGGGGAATCGTGCGGATGACGTTCGCACGCCCGGGGAAGCATCAGTTGCGTGTTAGCGCGATGGGTTTTCACGACTTCTCGGAAATCGTCGCGCTCGACGATCAAAAATCCATCACCATCACGCTTCGGCCGTCCGCGGGGAGCCTTGGTGTCATCGGTTCGGTCACGGGCCACGCGCGTACGCCATTCAACGCAACGCCGGTCTCGCAGAAAGTTTATCCTCGCGAGGCATACCGCGATCAGGGTCAGCCGTCGGTCGCGAGCGTAATAAATCAAACGCCGGGAGTCCTTGCGCTGACGAGTACGTCGACCAACGCCGCGGCGCCACTCGCTCCGGCCTTCCCTTCCGTACGAAATGCTTTGCCGTTCGAAACGCCCGTGCTGATCGACGGTGCGCCGATCCTCACGCCGAGCGGCACCCTCGATCTCGCGCTGATTCCCACCTACGTTTTGGAAGAAGTCGAGATCGTCAAAGGAGCGGGCGACGTTGCCGGTGCCGGCGGCGGGGTTGGCGGCGCGATCAATTTTCGTACCGCCGATCCGACTCTTGGCTCGCGTGGAACGTACGAAATCGAGGGTGACTCGCGCGGCGGATCGTTTACCGATCTCGCCTACGATGGCACGCAATCCGGAGGCACATTCGCCTACGCGACGATGCTTTCGATCGACGGTTCGCCGTGCTGTTCGCCGTACCCGAGCGATTATACGCGGAAAGCCGTCCTCGTCAAGTTGCGCAGCACGCCGACGAGCGGCGTTTCGATAACCGGAACCGTTATGAGCGTTTCCGTGAACCGCTCGCTCTACGCAGCCTACGGTCTGCCCGGTTTCGGATACGAGCATCTTGGCTTCGGAGATCTGACGGCGTCGTTGGATCGTGGCGACAACGCTTTCTCGCTGCGCGTGTTCACCGCGCAGACGCAGCAGGGCTCGGTCTCGCCGAACCTTTTTGACGAACCGGCCGCCGATGAGAACGGAGTCGAACTGAACTGGCGACACGTGACCGGAAAGGCGGCGTTCGACACAAGTGCTCGCACCATCGGGTCGAGCCTGGCTGGGACCAACGAGGCCCAAACGGTTTCGCTCGGCCGCGAGAGCATCACGTATCGTCCCGACGCGCGCAGCGAGATCGATCTTTCCGGCCAAACCGGATCCAATCGCACGCAATTGCGCGACTTCAGCGGAGCGAGCGGACGCGCCGGCTACTCGTACGAGCTTCAAGACGGACTCGCCTTGCGAACGTCGTACGGAACGAGCCTCGTGATGCCGCCGCTCGAAACTCTGACCGATGCGGGAGCCTTCACAAGCGCTATTACCAGCGTGGAACGCACGGCCGGTGGCGACGTCGGTCTCGAATGGCGTTTGCACGGCGGTACGACGACACTCTCGGCAGATTTGTATCGTAATGTCACGCAAGGCGTGTACGTTCTCGACGACGACCGTTGGAGCAACGGTCCACCAATGGTCGAGAGCGGCGCCGAACTGGCGCTCCAGCAATTCAAACGCGTCGGAATGGGCTTCATCGCAGCGCTCGACCTCCCGCGGACGTTCGTCTGGGGAGCGCAAGCGCCGAATCTGTATCCCGCAAGTAATCTCGGTGCGGTCTTCGGACAGATTGCTCCGTTTCGAATTCCCTACGCGCAGGGATACGCCGAGCTCAGTTACAAGTGGCCGCGCGGTTCGCGCGCTTCCATCGGCGTGCTGTATGTCGGCTCGAACAACGTCTACGGTGCACCCGCGTTCGCGACACTCAATTCGAATCTCGAACTTTCGCTCGGTTCGAAAGCGAAATTGCAATTCTCCGTGCAGAATCTGACCGACCAGCTTGCAAACAGATTGCCGGTCTTTCCCGGCGTTTACGCCGGCGAAGCTCAACCAACATACGGTCTCGAACCGTTTACGCTGCGTTTCATGTTTCGGCAGTCCTTCGGCGCCGGATCGCTGTACGA
>JASHZC010000057.1 GCA_030042755.1 Vulcanimicrobiota bacterium
GCGCGGTACAAGCTGCGTGCGTTCGAGCAAATCTTTGCGGCGTTACGCGAACGCAAGCCCTGGGATTCATTCGTGCGCGAGGATCCAAGCGTGCGCGCGGGTGCGATCTACGAGGCCATTATGGAATCGCAGCGGGCGCGCGATCGAAACGTTTACGGATGGCTGCAGTGGCCGAGCGAACTCCAGGATTGCACGAGCCGCGAGGTGCGACGCTTCGCCGATACCCACGCACATCGGGTCGAGTTTTACGGCTTCTTACAATGGCTGGCCGACCGGCAACTCGCGCGCGCGTCACGTTCGGCGTCGTCGATGAGCGTCGGCCTCTATCGCGATCTCGCCGTCGGTGTCGATCTCTCGAGCGCCGACGTATGGATGGATCCGGCGGCGTTCGCGCTTGGCCTTTCGGTCGGCGCGCCGCCCGACCCGCTCAATACGTCCGGCCAGAATTGGGGATTGCCGCCATTGCATCCGCGCGCGCTGATCGATCGCGGATACGAGCCGTTCATCGCATTGCTTCGCGCAAACATGCGCCATGCGGGAGCGCTGCGCATCGATCATGTCATGGGCCTGCGCCGGTTGTTCTGCATTCCGCGAAGCACGCCGACCGGCGGGGCCTACGTGAATTACGACTTCGAGGCCATGCTCGGAATCGTGTGTCTGGAAAGCGTCCGGCAGCGCTGCATGATCGTCGGCGAAGATCTCGGCACCGTGCCCGAGGGATTCCGCGAACGGACCGGGGCGGCGCGCATCTTCTCATGCCGCGTCCTGCTCTTCGAGCGTGAATGGGACGGCCGCTTTCGCGCGCCGCAAACGTACGCGCGCGATGCGGTGGCGAGCACGGGAACGCACGATCTTCCGACGCTGCCCGGATATTGGTCCGCGGCCGACGTTCGTACGCGCGAACGGTTGGGCTGGGAAAGCGAGGAGGCGGGAAACTACGATCGCGCCGAGCGGGGAGCTGCACGCGATCGATTGTTCGATGCGTTGGTAGAGCAGGGGTGTTTGGAACCGCATCGTGCCGACGAACTCCGCGCGAGCGGCGAGAACATTAACGGCGACCAATTGACGGAGCTCCTGGTCGCGGCCTATCGTTTTCTTGCACGCGCGCAGTCGCGCTTGGTGCTGCTTCAACTCGAGGACGGAATCGGATCGTTCGATCAGGTGAACGTTCCCGGAACCGTCGACGAGGAGCCGAATTGGCGGCGAAAAATGGACGTGTCTGTAGAGGATCTCAAGCGGAACCCGGTTTTTGCTGCGATCGTCCGCGCGCTCGCGCAAGAGCGCCCGGCAGAGGGAAGAGGGGAATGAAATGAGAGCGGTGGTGATGGCCGGCGGCGAGGGTTCACGATTGCGCCCGCTAACGTCGCGGAGGCCCAAACCGCTCGCTCCGATTGCGAACAAACCGGTGATGCACCACATCGTCGATTTGCTCGTGCGTCACGGTATCACCGAAATCGTTTCGACGTTGCACTATCTGGCGGACGAAATCGAGTCGTATTTCGGCGACGGCTCACATCTCGGCGTTACGATGCACTACGTCGTAGAAGACACGCCGCTCGGAACGGCCGGCGCCGTAAAAATGGCCGAGGCCCGTCTCGCCGGCGATACGTTCGTCATCATCTCGGGCGATGCCATGACCGACGCGAACCTCACCGAGTTGATCGAGGCGCACCGCAAAGCGGGAAACGTTGCGACGATCGCGCTGTGGCGCGTGCCCAATCCTCTCGAATTCGGCGTCGTCATCACCGACGATGAGGGGCGCATCACGCGCTTTCTCGAGAAGCCGTCGTGGGGTGAAGTCTTCTCAGACACGATCAACACCGGCATCTACGTGCTCGAGCCCGAGGTGTTGAACTACATGGAGCCGGGCCGGAACTACGATTTCTCGAAAGATATTTTTCCATTGCTGCTTCGCGACGGCAAACGGCTCGGAGGTCACGTCATCTCCGATTACTGGGCCGACGTCGGCAATTTGCAGCAGTATCAACAGGCGAATTACGATGCGCTCGAGGGTGGAGTGCGCACCCAGCGGCCACCGAACCACGTTGCCGAGACCGTATGGTCGGGTTCGGATTGCGAGATCGATCCCAGCGCATCGATTACGGGCTACGTTCAATTTGGCAACGGCGTCACCGTCGGTCCGGGCGCGGTCATCGAAGGTCCGGCGTGTATCGGAAGCGGGTCGATCGTCGAGGCAGGCGCGCGAGTCCAACGCTCGGTGCTCTGGGAGAACGTCTATGTCGGCGAGGACGCGGCGCTGACGGATTGTACGATCGCCAACCGTACGATCGTCAAGGCGCACGCATCGGTCGGAGAGGGAACCGTGATCGGCGAGCGCTGCATCATCGGCGAATCTGCCGACGTGCGTCCGCACCTTCGGCTCTGGCCGGAAAAGAACGTCAGCTCCGGCGCGATCGTGTCGATGTCACTCATCTACGGTATCAAGTGGCCGGGATCGCTGTTTGGAGGCGTTGGCGTCAGCGGATTGGCCAATCTCGAGATCACGCCGGAGTTCGCGCTCAAGCTCGGACAGGCGTTCGGATCGTTTTTGCGTCCGGGTGATTCGGCCATGACCAGTCGCGATACGCATCCGTCGAGCCGCATCATGAACCGCTGCATCATCTCGGGCTTGCTCAGCGTCGGCGTCAACGTCGAAGATCTGCGATCGTATCCGCTCCCGCTCTCGCGCTTTGCTACGCGCACCGGAGGAAACGGGGGCGTGCACGTGCGCGTCGATCCAAGCGATCCGCACTCGCTCCTGTTCGAATTCCTCGATCACAGCGGCATCAACGTCGACAAAGCCACCGAGCGCAAAATCGAAAATCTGTTTTTCCGAGAAGACTTCCGGGGGGTGGCGATGGACGATGTCGGCCTCCTGAATTTTCCCGCGCGTGCGCTCGAGAACTACACCGCCGCGTTCTTGGCGGCGCTAGCACCGCAAGGAATGCCGGAGCGGCGCTTTCGCGTCGTCGTCGACTACGCATACGGCAACGCTGCGCTCGTGCTTCCGCGCATTCTAAGTAATCTCGACATCGAAACGATTTCGTTGAACGCCTACTTCGACGACAACCGCGTGCATCACGCGAGCGTCGAGCGCCCGCGCTCGCTAGAACAGCTCAGCGACATCGTCGGAACACTGAAGGCCGACATGGGAATCTTGGTCGATCACGGCGGCGAAACGTTCGCGGTGGTCGACGACTCCGGACGCGTCGTCGACGGAAACGAATTGATCGCGCTCTTGACGCTGATGGTCGTGCGCGCGGGAGCAAAGACGATCGCCGTACCGGTGATGGCGCCCGAAGCGATCGAGACGATCGCGCACGAGTACGGAGCGACCGTTCTTCGGGCTCGCAGCGACCGGCGCGCGTTGATGGCGTTGGCCGAAACGCGGGGCAAGGAGCTTGCCTTTGCCGGCGGCGCGAATTATGAAGTAATCTTCCCCGAGATGCACCCTGCGTTCGACGCACTGTATGCATCGGCAAAGCTCATCGAGCTTCTCGCGCGCGAAGGACGGCGTTTGAGCGAGCTGGTCGACATGCTGCCGCCGTGGCACCTCGCGACCGTTCGCGTGCCGTGTCCCTGGGAGCACAAGGGCCGCGTGATGCGTTCGCTGATTGCCGAGCAGCCGCGCAACGAGGTCGAATTGTTCGAGGGACTTCGCGTGCGTCACGACGACGGCTGGGTGCTGGTTCTGCCGGATGCATCCGATCCGACGTTCAGCGTTTATGCGGAGGCCGGCAGTGACGGCGAAGCGCGCGAATACGCCGCGCGCATGAGTAGCCGCATCGAACAGCTGGCGAGCCGATGACGCCCCACTCTCTGTTTAGCGCCTGGGCCAGTTTCTACGCGATGATCGGGTCATCGGCGGCGGCACTGACCGGGTTGGTCTTCGTCGCTTCGACACTCGTTGCGGCCCGGCGCGAGACGCGGCCGGAAGGCGTGGCGGTGACCGCGGGAACCTCGGTTTTTACCTCACCGGTCGTCGTAATCTTTTGCAGCGTATTTCTGATTGCGTGTATTTTCGCCGCTCCATGGCCATCGCCCGGAATTGCCGGCACGCTCATCGGACTCACCGGTCTCTTCGGCATTCTCTACGTGTCGCGCGTGATCGTTCGCGCAACGCGACTCGAGGGATACATCGCGGATCTAGAAGACTGGGCGTGGTTCATGTACCTGCCGCTGATGAGCTACATCGTGATCTGTGCGTCTGGCTTTGCGCTCGTGCATATCCCCGTGCATGCATCCTTCGCACTTGCAGCTGCCACGGTACTGTTGATCTTCATCGGCATTCGCAATGCGTGGGACGTTATAACGTATCTCGCGCTCAATTGGTGAACGCGAGTTTGGCGTCGAGGATGTCGAGAACCGCCGGCCAGGTGAACTGACGCGCGGTTGCAAGAGCGCTCTCGCTCATACGCTTGTGTAAACCGGGATCGCTCCAGAGTCGTTCGAGGTAGCTGGCGAGCTCTTCCGGATCGGACGTGTCGCAGACGATGGCATTTTCAAATGGTCTCGCGTAATCCTCACCGGTCGAACCGCATACGGCGATGCCCCCGGCGGCCATCACTTCTAATCCGACGAGCCCAAAAGGCTCTTTGCCGCTGTTTGCGAGCACGGCGTCGACTGCAGCGTACAGGGTGTAGAGCAGTTCGTCAGGTAGAAAACTGCGAACGTTAATGATGTCGGCGTGCGTATTCGCAATGCTGCCCGCAAGCGATTCGGCGCTCGGAGCGTCGAGCTTCACGTCCTCGACGGTGAGCCCGCGCTCGCGCGCTCGGCCAAAGACGATATCGGCGTAGGCTTCTTTCCCGCCGCGGACGATCAGCTGCACGGGAACCGATTGGTCGCGCAAGTCGGCGAGCGCGTCGATCGCTTGAAGCCATCGTTTATCGGGATCGAATCGTCCTACTTTGAGCAGCATGTGTCGATTCCCGAACGTTCGGCGCAGGTAGGCGGCGCCGGCGGCGCTTGCCTCGGTAAAGATCCGTTCCGGTATCCCGTTGGGAATGACCAGCGCTTGCGCCCCATGCAGCGCCAGCTCGAACTTCATATACCGGCTCACGCACGTGATGCGAGCGGCTCGCGCGAGTGCGGGGAAGTCGATCGTCTCGAATCCGTAGGTGTTATTGGCGTTCCAGGCTATCGTGAGCGCGTCGCGCAGACCCTCTTCTCGCGCACGGCGATCGAGGTGTCGTACGGCTGGGACGACCTGCCAATCCTCAGCCAGGACGAGCACGCGTTCGCCGCGCTGCGCGACCGGACGCAGTATCTCGTCGATCACGAACGGCGGTACGCTTCGCCCGTAGTCTTCGATCTTGCCCCATTCACCGTCGTAAACGCCGCCGGGATGGTAGAGCGAAATCCATTGACACCAGCGTCGCAGGGTGAGCGCGTCTCCTCGAGCCTCAACCGGTTCTTTGTGTGGATCGCCGACGAAGATGAGGTCGGTGCGTATGCCCTGCTCGTCGAGCGCGTTCGAGAGCTCGGTGGCGCGCACCCCGAGGCCTCCGACCAACGAGTATGGATCCGGTCCTTCGAAGGACAGAACGACGGCGCGCGCAGGCAAATGCGGGTAGTTGCTCATGACCCCTAGCTGTATTCGCTGCGCTGCTGAATGAGCTTTGCAACGAGCGCCGTCCACCCGGTTTGGTGGCTCGCTCCGAGTCCCGCGCCGTTGTCTCCGTGAAAGTATTCGTAAAAGAGCAGATTGTCGCGCCAATGCGGATCGTCGTTGAATGTCGCGACGTTGCCGAAGACCGGCCGGCGTCCGTCAGGTCCCGGAAGAAAAAGCCCGACTAAGCGATTCGATAACATGGCGGCGACTTGCCAGAGGTTATGCATCGCGCCGCTGCCCGTCGGCGCTTCGACCTTGAGCGTATCGCCATAATAGTGATGGAAGCGCTGCAGCGCTTCGATCAGCAAAAAGTTCAATGGAAACCATACGGGTCCGCGCCAATTCGAATTGCCGCCAAAAATACCACTCGTCGATTCTGCCGGTTCGTAATCGATGACGTAGTCCTGGCCGTTGACGCGTAGCGAATACGGATGCGCGGCGTGATACCGCGAGAGCGCGCGAATGCCGTGCGGGCTCAAGAACTCCGATTCGTCGAGCATTGTGTGCAGAATGCGCATTAACCGGTCGCGGTTTACGATCGAGAGGAGCCGTCGCTCGCCGACACCGCTTTTGTCCATCGATGCGACGTTGCCGGCGAGCTCCGGACGATGGGTCAAGAACCACTCAAGGCGCCGCTTGAACTCCGGCAGGGCCTCGAGTTGCTCGGGTTCGATGATCTCGACTGCAAGCAGCGGAAGGAGCGCAACCATCGAGTGAATGCGCATCGAAATCGCAGTGCCGTCGTCCCGCATGATCATGTCGTGGTAAAGACCGTCTTCTTCGTTCCAAAGCCCGCAGCCGCCGATGCTATTCATCGCGTCGGCAATATACAGGAAATGCTCGAAGAATTTCACCGCGATGTCTTCGTAGATCGATTCGTGCATCGCGAGCTCGAGCGCGATCGCTAGCATGTTGAGCGTGTACACGCCCATCCAACTCGTACCGTCGGATTGTTCGAGCACGCCGGCGGTCGGAAGTGGGCTGCTGCGATCGAAAACACCGATGTTGTCGAGACCCAAGAACCCGCCTTGGAAGATGTTGTTGCCCTGCGCATCCTTCCGATTCACCCACCACGTGAAATTGATGAGGAGCTTGGTAAAGACGCGCTCGAGAAAGGTGAGATCGGCGCGTCCCTCCTCTCTTTTTTCGATCTGATAGATGCGCAGCGCCGCCCACGCTTGCACCGGTGGATTAACGTCGCCGAATGCCCACTCGTAGGCGGGGAGCTGTCCGTTTGGATGCATGAACCATTCACGAGCAAGCAAGATCAGCTGAGCCTTTGCAAACGCCGGGTCGATGAGAGAAAACGTGACCGTGTGAAACCCGAGGTCCCACGCCGCGAACCACGGGTACTCCCATTTGTCCGGCATCGACATCACTTCAGCCGAATCAAAGTGCAGCCAGTCGTGATTTCGACCGGTCAACCGTTCGCGCGGGGGCTTCGGCTGCAGCGGATCGCCGCTCAACCACCGCCGCACGTTGTAATGGTAGAACTGTTTCGACCAAAGCAGTCCGGCGAACGCTTGACGCTGAACGCGACGGGTTTCGACGTCGGCGTGAAACGGATTGACGTCGTCGTAGAACGCGTCTACTTCGGCGAGGCGCTTTTCGAAAACGGCATCAAAGGCGCCTCCGAACGGGGGATCCTGCATCGTTGCGCACAGTCGTAACTCGATCGTGCGACTTTCTCCGGGCTGCAAGGTCATGGGGTAATGCGCGCTTACTTTCGTACCCTGCATGTCGTCGATCGCGCCGGCCTCGCCGTTTACGATGAAGCGCTCGATGCCGTCTTTCGTCCGGGGGGTGCGGTTATCGATGCCGTACAGCTCTTTGAAATTCGTCTCATTCTCGCAAAAGAGCAACGCTTGCGCACCCTGCGCGAAGAACCAATAATCGCCGAGATTCGGACTTTGTACGAGTGCGGCGTGAATATCGTGTACGTGATGGCGCAGCTCGATGCGTGGGCGGCTGATTCCGTCGCGCCAAGTCCACTCGTTGCGAAACCACAGCGTTGGGAGCA
>JASHZC010000058.1 GCA_030042755.1 Vulcanimicrobiota bacterium
CGAGCGTTTGGTTGACATTCAACGTGCCGTTGACGATCTGCGAGGAGTTGACCGTATAGACACGCTTGAGCGTCGTGGTGAACGGTGGCATGCGGTCGGAGTAACCGACCGTTGAGATCGGCTGCACGTACCGCGCCCGGGCGATGCGAAACGCTGCGACGTCGTTCATACCGAAATTCGGGTGGATCCGATTGAGCGCTGCAATAAATTCCCTGCGGATGCTCTCGTCGTCGCGATCGAAGGTCGGGTCGTTCGATGGTACGTACTTCGGCAAATAAATGAGGGCGTAGTCTCCGAGCGCGCCCGGATCGACCATCGCGTCCATCTCGATCACGGCCGTAAACGGCATGCGATCGGTGATGTTCGTTATGTAATACGGTGAGAGCGGGCGCTTGAGAAGAACGGATGCGCAGACGACCCCTTGGTATTCGATGTTGCGCAAGCGATTGATCTCGCTCCCGAGCAAATCCGGACACATCGCAGCCGCTGCCGGCGCCGGTGCGGTAATCACCACCCGATCGAACTCTTCCGTGTTTCCGGCGTAGCTGACCGCGACACGTTCGTCGCTCGTGAGACTCACGCGATTGACGGGGCGGTTCACGTGCGTCGTGATCTCCAGTTCGTGCAATCGTCCCATGAGATTACTGAGGATGCGCCGGTAGCTGCCCGGAACGTAGCCAAAAAGCTCGCGTTTCCCTTTACCCTGACGCGCGCCATACATGCGCGCGATGATCGCCCAAATGAAGGCAGCGTTGACGCGTTCGGCATTTACCCCCAACTTGGCGCGAAGAAGCGGCAGCCAGATGCGATCGACGAGCTTTTGTCCGGAGAGCTCCGTCAGCCATTGCACCGCCGTGATTTTTTCGAGCGGAAGCGGGTCGGTGGTTGCGGCCGCACGCAGAATCGTCGTGCCGAGCCGGAGCTTATCGATGGGATTGAGCGGCGGAAAGCGCAGAAAGTCGAAGACGCTCGAAAACGGATAGAGGTGCTTATCGGTGTAAAATCCGGTTTGGGCGCTCTTCCAAACGATCTCTTTCTCCAGACCGAGAGAACGTAGGAGACGCAACAGGTATTCGTCGTTCGATGTGATGACGTGATAGAAGCGATCCCAGGTAACGCCGCCGATGCTCCATGGAGTCACAAGCCCCCCGATGTCGTCGCCGGCCTCCCAGACCTCGACTTGTTCGCCGGCAATGGCCAATTGGCGGGCCATTGAAAGCCCGAGCATTCCACCGCCGACAATACACCAGCGCTGAGGCATCACGATCCTTGCGCCGACAACGTCACGTCTTGTCCGACAACCGTGTAGCGGTCCGCGCACGACGCGCAGCGCAGGCCGACGACGAGATTTTCATCGAACGACGCTGAGCGGACCAGCAGCTCGCCGCAACGGCAGACCAAACCGACGGAGCGCGCCGGATTCCCGATGACGAGATGGTGATCCGGAATTGATTTGGTAACGACGCTGCCCATACCAACCATCGCATAGCGGCCGATGACGAGGCCCGGCCCGATCGTCGCGTTAGCGCCAATCGTCGCGCCGGCACACACGCGCGTATCCAACGTGTGGTCGTCGGGCTCGGAGGGGCGCAGCGCGCTGAGGTCGTTCGTGGCGGCGCGAGGGAACCGGTCGTTGGTGAAGACCGTGTGGGCGCTGATCATGACGCCGTCTTCGATCGTCACGCCGGCGCAAATATACACGGAAGCGTTGAGCTTCACGCGATTGCCAATCCGTACGTCGTAGGCGATGTACGTCTTCTCGCCGACGATGCACTCGTCGCCGATTGAAGCGCCGTGGCGTATGTGCACGTTATCCCATATCGACGTGCCAAAGCCGAGCCTTACATCATCCTCGATCAGAGCGGTCGGATGTACTCGCGCCGTAGCGATCATAGCACCGCTTCCAAGCCTGAGTGTGCCGACGGCATTTCGTCGAGCTGCACGCGAACTTTTTGCCACCGGCTTGCACCGAGCGCTTCATACGCGGCCGTGATGACTTCGACGGACGCGAGTGCGTCTGCGATGCTGAGCTCGATCGCGCAGCGACCCAGGATCGCTTCGGCAAAGTTCTCGATTTGCTTGCGGAACGCCAACACTTTATCGTAGCCCGAGCCAAACACGATCCAATCGGTCGAATCGGCTCGCTTATACTTCGATTCTTTCCAGCCAACGAGAATTGTGCCGCAACTTCCGTAGATCCGCAGGAAGGTGTCGAGCTCCTTGTTGATGCTCCACGAGAGGTCGGCGGTGCCGATCGCGCCAGAATCGTTACGAACGAAGACCCGAACCGTGTCCTCGACGGCGACGCTCTGCACGCGCCGGCCCTCGAAGATCTGTACGTCGCAGAGCTTCCCCATGAAGAAGCGGAGGATGTCGACGGCATGAGTACCGTTGTCGATAAGCACACCGCCGCCGCTTACGGCCGGATTGCTGTTCCATCGCTTTGACATGTCGACGTGCGAGGTGAACGCGTTCTCGATCAACACCAGATCGCCGATTGCGCCATTGTTCAAAAGTTCGCGCGCTTTGCGCACGTCGTTGACGAAGCGGAACTTCGAGGCCATCGTCAACAGTACGCGGTGCTTGAGCGACGCTTTGATAATGCGACGAGCGCTCGGGACGTCGATCGTCAGCGGCTTTTCGCACAGCACGTGGAGGCCGCGCCGCATGGCAGCCAGCGCAATGCCTTCGTGGGTCGCGGGCGGCGTGCAGATAATGACCGCGTCGAGTTGTTCGTGCGACGTCATGTCGTCGAACGAAGCGTACGGCTTGCACGACGTCGCGGCCGCGAACTGCGTGACTGCGTCGGCATTGGTA
>JASHZC010000059.1 GCA_030042755.1 Vulcanimicrobiota bacterium
GTGAAGCCGAACTTCGTCGCGATAACAACGGCATCGCGACGACCCTGGAGTGCGCGTCCGAGCAATTCCTCGTTCGTGTACGGTCCGTATGCTTCGGCGGTGTCGAAGAACGTTAGGCCAAGCTCGATCGCACGATGAATCGTGGCGATCGATTCGCGTTCGTCACGTTCCTCGGGGCTGCCGTAGGCCTGGCTCATTCCCATGCATCCGAGGCCGATGGCGGAAACGATTAGACCTTGAGTTCCAAGCGTGCGCGTCAACATAGCCTGTTCGACCTCGAAGAGCTGGAGACGGTTGCGGTCAGCAAGCGCACGGACGCACGTAGCGCCCTTACGGCGCCATCGTAAGGAGCTGGAACGTTCCGGGCACGACGTGATAGCGATCGCGATACGACGTTGCGCTGGGATTTTCGATCATCTTTGCGGTGACAAGATACACGTTCCCGGTTGCTGGATCGAGGGCCATCGTGCGCGCGCCGGGCACAGTGGAGGCATTTTGCGCAACGCTGAAGCGATTGGGATCGTCCTCGTGCACGACGGTAAGCGTCGCGTCGCGGCCGTTCGATGCGAACGCAAAACCCGTTCCGGAGTCGTAGCGCGTCGCATCGGTCCCCGCACCTGTAGGCACGGTCGCGATCACCTTTCCGCTGTCGGGATCAACGATGCCCATCTCTCCTTGGCAAGCCGTGAACAGACGCCGATGCTGCTGATCCATCGAAAGACCTGACGGGTGTTGGCAGCTGCCGAGAGGGATACGTTTCACCACCGTTGCGGTTCGCGCATCGATCGCGACGATCTCGCTCGTGCTCTCGATGTTGTCGTACACCATGCCGCGTCCGTCGACCGCTGGAAATTCCGGCCGGCCGCCAAGCGGAATCGTCGCAACGACCGTATTCGTGCGTGCGTCGATCGCCGTCGCATCGTTGCTTCTTCCATCGAACGTAAAGACGCGCTGGGTAACGGGTTCGTAGGCGATGCCGTCCGGATTCTGCGCGCTCGTGTGAATCGTCGCCAGCGTCTTCAGCGATGCGAGATCGAAAACGGTCACCGTACCGTCAGCACCGTTCGAGGTGAAGCCCTTCCCGAGATCGTCGGCGATGGCAATACCGTGAACGCCGGGCGTATTGGGAATGTCGCCAACGATCGTTTGCTTTTGCGGATCGACGACCATGACATGGCTCGAACGCGAAATGAACAGCAGCTTTGTCGCAGGATCGAAGGTCAGGTAATCCCATCCGCCGTCACCACCGAGCACCTTCGTCGCAGCAAGATGGTAGTTCGCCAGAGCCGCTACGAGAAGTGCAGCGACGAATAGTCTCAAGCGTTACGTCCTGCTTTGGGCGCGCCAGCGGCGAATAGCGTCGGCGCGGAAGTCATCGCCGACTGAATCTTCCTGCCATGCCGCAGAAAACTTTGCGCTCCTGCTGCGAGGCTGGCGTTCCGCATCTAAGTAATCGAATTTAATGCGCGAAGGCAAGCGAACGCCCGCGCCCGAGATCACGGCCTCGCGAGACGGTAGACTCGGCAACGCCGTCACGAGCCCGCGTGCTACGTCGGGAAGTGAATTCGCGACGAACCGCTGATCCGCCTCATCACCCATGCGTAACGCGAAGATCGTGCCGCATTGCGAAAGCGCGTGGCGCGACAGTTCCGAGGGCCGCTGTGAAACGAGCGCCAGCGATATTCCATATTTGCGCCCTTCGGTCGCGATGCGCGAAACGGCGCGTGCCGTGGCAGCGAAACCTTGTCGCTCGTTCGAGGGAACGTAGCGCTGCGCTTCTTCACACACCAAGAGCGTCGGCGGCATGCGCTCTTGATCCGACCAAACCGCAAAATCGAACAGAATCCGGCACGACAGCGATACGACAACATCGGTTACCTCGGACGGAACGCCTGAGAGGTCGACGATGGTCAGCGGCTTGCCATCCACCGGAATTCGAAGGAAACGACCCATGATTTCCGATAGCGTATCTTCCGACGAATCCGTGATCATGAACGAAAAGCGCCGGTCATCGCGCAGCGATTCGATGCGCGTGCGCAGCCGCAGATACGGAGTCGACGTGTCGGGTCTGCCGAGCCGCCCCATTTCTTCGTTGATGAAACGCAGAAGATCGAAAATACGGTATGGAACCGGCGTGTCGACCGTAATCGAGCTTGCCGCCTGGCGCGTACTCGCCAGCTGCTGACGAGCCCACGTGATCCCATGTTTGAGGATGATCGCTTGGGCCTCTTGCTCGTGCGCGTTTCCTCCTCGAACGAGCGTTCTCACCGCCTCTTCGAAATCGAGCAACCACAGCGGCAACTTGAGGTTATCGACGTTGACGACTTCGGCAATGTCCTTGAAGGCCGATGAGTATTCGTTGTGCGGGTCGAGTAATACGACGTGCGCGTTCGGCTGGCTCTGCAGAATCGATGAGAGGATCAGCGAAACGGCGCACGATTTGCCCGAGCCGGTCGTCCCGAGTACCGCAAAGTGTTTCGCCAAAAGCTCGTCGACCAGCACGTATGCCGGGCGCGTATCGTCATCGTAATACGTTCCGACGCGCACGCTCGGATCGGTTGGCTTTGCATAGACGGCATCCTGATCGGCTCGACTGGCGCGCGCAATTGGGCTGCCGACGACCGGATAATGCGAAACGCCTTGACGAAACATGAGCAGGCCGTCGCCGAAGGAATCGATTTCGCCGAGGAGATCGACGATGATCGCGTGCCCTTTCGGAGCGCCACGTACGATTTCGATCGAAGCGACGGCGCCAACCACCGCATGGCCGTCGCTTGGTGCGGTAACCAAGGTACCGACCTTGGGCGGGACGATCGTGTCATCTTCAGGGTCGAATCCGACCATCATTTGCGAGCCTGACACGGCAAGCACGCGGCCAAGCAGTTGCTCCATCAGGCGAAATCTATTCTTTCGGGCGCGTAACCGAGCCTGCGCTTAGCGAGAATGAAAAGAGCTCGAGCATCGGCCTGACTCCCGGAGCGCCGGCGCGCATCAAATAGTCGTGAATGCCAAACGCGTCTTCGATCGTGCGGAGCAGCGAATAGTGACTGTAGGGCGTGGAATCGATTTCGCCCCGCGGCCCGTGATTCGTCACCACGATCGTCGGAATGTGACCGCCCCCGGCGTTGGCCGGATCGGCAGGGTTGGCTCCGCAACAACCCTGCGTACCGCCACCGTCATCTTCGTCGAAAGTGATCACGATCGCGACATTGCCCTGCGACGTCCATGCCGGCGAACGCATGATCTCACGCACGAGTG
>JASHZC010000060.1 GCA_030042755.1 Vulcanimicrobiota bacterium
GCCCACGGGCCGACTGTGACCGAGGCGCGGCCCAAGCGGCGCGGAGGCGACGCCCGGGAGGCACTCGCCTCGAACTGCTCGCGCTGCCTTTCGTTAAGCGCTAGCGCCCCGGCTAAGAGCGCGAGTGTTTCGCGCTGTGGCGCCCGCCGATACCCGCGCTCAAGCGCGCTGATGCCGTTAATGCTGATTCCGGCGCGCTCGGCGAGGTCACCCTGCGAGAGACCTGCAGCTAGACGGTAGCCTCGCAAGAGGATCGCGAATTCAGGGGCCGCCCCCCGCGGCATCGCCTTCGCCGCTTGCAGGATCGCGCGTGTTGACGTGCTGTGTCTCGTCGATGCGTTGCACGGTCATTGCCCTCCGTGCATCGATTATGGAAGCGCGGCCGCGCGGCCGACAGCGACACTGTGACAGTTCATTTGTACAGTTCGACCAGTCCGGACGGCGCGCCGCCCGGCGGCGAGGCTGTCTTGCGGCCCGACGTCTCCGCGGCAGCCCAGACCGCTAGCCATCGGCGTCCCCCTCGGGGGGGCGTCGCACTTGTGTGGGTCGGTTGTGTGATTGTCCGCTAGCGGACGCGCTGCCCGGTGCCATCATTGCTCCAGGCGCTCACCAAAAAGGAGCGGATACAAAATGAGAAGCCATATATTGGCCCTATGCGGCTTTGGTGTAGTTGCGGCGGCCGCCATCCTCGGCGGCTGTAGCGGCGGCGAGCAGTCGGCGGGAGCCGTGTCACTCCTGCCGGCCTCCGCTGCATTCAGCCCCACCCGATCAGCCCAAGCCGCGTCAGGCGCCGGAGCCCCAGAAGGGAAAACTCGCTTAAGCCAAAGCGTTGTCGCTGTCGTGAAGATTCACTACCTCGGCGGGTCGCAGCGTTCAGCTCTGGTGTACGGCGGCTCGTCGTGCAGTGCGCTGTCGCCCGACTCCGCTTGGGTGCGTCCCAAATCGTCACTGGCGGTCACTGAAACCAGCAGCGTGCCCTGCACGTCTATTATCATGATAACTATTGCCCCGGAATTGCTGGACGCGACGTGCTCGTTGCAGATGCGCATTGATGGGCGCGATCACATAAGATACCACATTATACAAAAAGATAACGCTAACAGCTACATTTGGTGCAGATACCACGAGGAGCCGGACGGCTCGGCTAACGTGTACTACAAAGTCCTAACATGAAGCGGTTGTCGACAGCGCCACCTACAGGCAGCTCGATCTCCGCTTACCTCGCACAGAGACCCCACAATTGAGGGGTCTCTGTTTTGCAATTTTGGCCGGCCGGATCCCGATCGCAGCGCTCTGCTGCACGGAGATAGCGATAAATGAGTGCGAACGCTCTGACTAGGAACTGGTCTTGTTGCACGTTCCCTTCAGAGTGACCGTTCTACCCCCACTCTCCTTAAACGAGCCGGTGTAGGTATACTTCGTGTTGGAAACCGTCGTGTACGTAGTTGCGCCAGCGCTCACCACGTTGCCCGACGAGACCGACGTTATGCTCACCGGGCGCCACACGATCGTGTTGCCGTTGAATCCGGTGGAGATCGACAAGCCGTAGTTGCCTTGGTCGTCGGTTCCGACATCGACCCAGCGCTTATTCGCGTCGTCGTACGTGGTCTTATCCATGCTGACGGTCGGATATCGAGCCCACGATGTAGCGTGAGCAAGTGTCCTTGTATTCATCCAGTAACCGGACGAGTCCATTGAATTGGTTACCGTGCTGCCGTACGAATGGGGACGGCGCGTGTTGCTTTCGACACAATTCCACGTTCCGATCAGAAATTGCATCGAACTAAAGTTGGGTTTTGGCGGCAGCGGAATCGGCGTCGTCTCTACCTGTCCGATCGCCGCGGGTCCGACCAGGACGGCGGTGACGCAAGCGACGATGGCCAAGACTAGACTCCTGTACATCATTCCTCCTTCGCGCATGCTGCGCTACCAAGGATACTGTGGAACCAAGCTGCCCAATGCCTGCCGCGCAGATGACCCGGTAAAAGACTCGTCTCGGCTGGCACTGCCCGCGGCACACAGACGAGTAACCTACACTTCCACCAGGAGTTACGACCTGGTGATTAGGATTTAGCGCCTACGCTCGCGGAGCGTGGGCCGAGGCCTGATGGCGACAGACGAGCGTCGCAGCAGCATCGTAAGCGTGACGAGTCCAACGATGTCGTGGTTGATTAGACGAGCCGCTCTAGAAGAGACGGGAGACGCCCTTGCGATCCTGCGCGAGGTTGCGCAATGGCTCATCGACGCCGGCCGCCCTCTTTGGCCAGTCGAGAGCCTTCAGCTCGAGGCCGTTCACCGCGCAGCGCTTGCCGGCGAACTCGTACTCGGGTTTGAGGAGTCGCGGCCGGTCGCGACGATGACGCTGCAAGCTCGCGACGATTTCTATTGGCCGAAGGATCCGCGAGGCGAGGCACTCTACGTCCACAAAGTTGCGGTCCGCCGATGCGCCGCAGGGCAGAACTGGTCTGGTCGGTTGATAGCGTGGGCTCGAGATCACGCTCGAAATACCGGTACACGTTTCCTTCGCTTGGATACGGCCGGCCGGCCCGCGTTGCTCTCGTTGTACCAGCGTCTCGGCTTCTACTTGGTTGATGAGAAACCGCGCAACGTTGGCGGCCTGATGATCTATCGGCTCGAGCTACCCATCGCGGACCGCGCATGAGCAGCACGCGCGGCTCGCTGGTTCGCGTCTTGCTTACTTGCGTGCTCGCCGCAGGGGGAGGTGCCGTGTCGCAAGGCAAGGATCTCGGCGGTTACGTGCATCGAACCGAGGTTGCGCCGTACACGTTTGACGATTCAATCCTGCGCCTGCGTCTCGATTTCGCCAAGGGCATCGTTTACGGCGATGAAACCGTGTTGGTTCGGCCCAAACGTTTGCTAACCGTCATTCCCTTCGATTCGCATCGGCTCGTGTATCAGCGCGTCAGCGTCGACGGCCGCAGCGCGGCGTTTGTGCTCGACGAGGTGCACGACCGTATCAACGTGCAGCTTCCTTCGCCGGCGCGGGCGGGCACACGGCTGCGCATCGAGTTTCGCTATTCGGTACAGCCTCAGTGCGGCGTGTACTTCATCCGGCCCGACAAGGCGCATCCGAAGCTGATTCCCGAGATTTGGACGCAGGGTGAGCCGACCGACAACCGTTGTTGGTTTCCGACCTGGGACGAACCAAACGACAAAACGCCGAGCGAGCTGATCGTAACGGTGCCACATGGATGGACCGTAGTCGGCAATGGGCTGCTGAGGGCGCATACGCACGATGCCTCGAGCGACACGTGGGATTGGAATGCACCGCTTCCCAAATCAACCTACTTGATTGCGTTTGCCGCCGGTCCGT
Source organism: Vulcanimicrobiota bacterium (assembly GCA_030042755.1). The sequence goes on from JASHZC010000060.1 coordinate 3,335, forward strand.
TTCAGGAAGTGCCGGACACCTTGGGTAATCTCGCGGTAGACGGCTTCGTCGCACCCGGCCTTGCAAAGGCCGGCTCGCTCTGTTTTCGCAACACACCGGCGATGATTGCCTACTACGAGCGAATCACCGGAGTTCCGTACCCGTTCGAAAAATACGATCAGATCGCGGTCGAGCGCGATATGTTCGGCGGCATGGAAGATGCATCCAACACGATCGTAACCGATCGCGCGCTGCACCCGCCGAGCGAGAACGTCGAGAGGTCCTGCGATCTGCTCGTCTCACACGAGCTCGCACAGCAGTGGTACGGTGACGACGCCACCACGGTCGACTGGTCAAATATCTGGCTCAACGAGGGGTTCGCAACGTACTACGACGAGCTCTGGACCGGCGAGCGTTTTGGGACGGCGGCGTTCGAGTACGCGCGCTACCTAGCTCAGCAAAAATACTTCGCCGAGACCGATCGGTACATGCGCCCCATCGTCGATTACAAGTATCGCGACCCGCTGCAATTGTTCGACGCTAGCGGTCACGAGCGTCCGGCACAGGCCTTGCATATGCTGCGCTGGATGGTCGGCGACGCTCGCTTCTTTCGCGCCGTCGACGCCTACCTGCGCACGTACGCGTATCGGAATGCCGACACGCATCAGTTTTTTGCCGCGATCGACAAGTCGCTGGGCACCGACCTGACTTGGTTTGAGAACGAGTGGTTTTATCGCGCTTCGTATCCGAACTACCACGTCAGCGACCGCTACGATTCCGCTAGGCACGTACTGCTGCTTCACGTTGAGCAGCAGAATCCCGACGGACGACCGTTCCGCATGCCGATCGTCATCCAGGCATTTGTGGGACAAAACGTGATCTCGCGCGAGGTGACGATCGACCGGGTGGAGCAAGACGTCGCCCTCTCCAACGTGTCCGCGTCGCCGCAGATGGTGCTGTTCGATCCCGATGATGAGGTGCTAAAAAAGCTCGTATGGGCGAAAACGGCGCCGCAGTTAGCGTATCAACTCGCCAACGCAGCGCACGTAGGGGATCGCGAATGGGCCTTGCAGCAGCTGGCCGAGTTTTGTTCAGCCAGGGGCGCCGATCGCTCACTGGCAGTGACTGCGGTTGCGCGCTCGGTCACGTCAGACCCATTTTGGGGGCTGCGCGCGGATGCCGTCGCGACTGTCGCTTCGTGTGATGATGCCAGCGCGGTTGGCGCAGCACTCCATGATGTCGACCCGCGCGTCAGGATTGCGGCGGAAGGCGCCACCGGACGGCTCAAAGGAAAGCCCGCGACCATCGTGCACGAGCTCGAAACGATGACGAGCGATCCGGACCCCGACATCGCATCCGGCGCGGCCGCGGCCCTGGGCAATTTGCCGGCGAGCGTTCGATGACGTCCGACAGTTATCGCGCCGTGCCAAGGTCCCAAAAGGGCGATGAAAGACCCAACTGCGCGAAGAGCGCTTGCGCCTCGGCGGGCGTTCGCCGGCGCCAGTGAGGATCGCGCCGATCATCGCGGTACCACGCATCGGCGAGCCGCCAGCATTGCCCAAGCGTCAAAGTCGCGCCGCGTTCGAACCGCCAGTCACGACACCACTTGCCAACGTGCTCTTCCGACCGGAAGAAGAGCATCGTCTTTCAATTAAAGACAATGTCATCCCACCAGCGAGCAGCTGGAATCGCGAAGTGAGCGACGCGCTCGTCGTCGTCTTTGCACTCTAGCGGCATCGCCAATCGCATAGCGCTGCCGCAACAACCGCAAGAAGCGTCAAGCAGCGCATCTTCGCCAACCATTGCCGCTACGCCCATGGCGTCCCAGATGCAGTTGGCGTACCAGCTGCGAGCGCCGACGCTCACGATGAAGGGAGTCGGTACGGCGGAGAACGGGTTAGCCATCAGCACTTCGCCGCTAGCGCGCTGCAAAACAAGCTGGTGCGCGTCCGCGAGCTCGGTCAGTGCGCGCTCTATGCTTGCATCGGACGTGGCAAGCGCCTTGGCCATTTCCGCCTTCGTGGGAATCTTCGAGCCCTCGATGGCGCCGTCGTAGATCAGCCTGCGTAGTTCAAGTGCAACATCACTGAGCATGCGACGCGTCCTTCACCATAGATCATCGCCGCGATGCCACAGGCGGCCTTGAGGATTTCTGGGCCCAATATGGCGTCTGTCATGCATCATTAGCGGGTGACGGAGATCGTCGCGAGCTGATCGCGCTGCAGCAGCGTGTTTAGGGCTTGCAGGCGCGCGCCGAAAAGCGCGTCGTCGGCCGCAATCGCTTGCGCGAGATCCGACTGGATCGAGGCTGCGAGATCGCGCTGACCTTCGGTTGGAGCGTAATCGGCTCCGCTCAGGCCGCCCGCCAAATTGGCTATCCGCTCGTAGAGCTCGGGGGGCTCGCGCAACGTGTCCTCCCAGCTTTGCGCGTCAGCGATGTACAGCTCGGCGAGCGCGGCTGCCGTCGTCTGCTGCATCTGGGCAACGGCCTGCTGCGTGTCGGTCGCGCGTGCCGACTTTGCAGCTTTCTCGAGCCCGCTTCGAAGCGCACGCAATGCTTGAATCTCCTTCCCGGTACGCGTGAACTCTGTGCGCAGCTGCATCGTGAGATCAAATGTCTCGCGCATTTCCGCCACGGTCGCGGGCGTGCGCGGATCCGGCAGGACGCGAAGCGAAGCATCCTCTTGCGTACCGCCGGCGATCAGGCGAACGGTGTACGCGCCCGGCAGCACCTGTGGTCCGGTAAAGCCGCTCTGCTGCGCGTGGTAGTCAGCGACCAGCGGAACGGTATCGTAATTGAGATCCCACCAGACGCGATTGACGCCTACGACCGGATGGTCCACGGTGATGGTGCGAATGACTGCCGCCCCCTCGAGGACCTCAACCTTCGCCGGATTCTTCTTGGGCGGCAGCACGCCGAGGTAGAACGTTACGTCTGCACCGGTGGGCGCGTTGTCGCCCGCTCCCTCGTTCGTTGCCCACGTCGCGCGCGTCGAGTTCCAACGGTACGCGTCGCGCGGTGCAAAGATGTGCGCCCGCGCGGAGGCGAGTTGCGCGTTCCATGCTTCCAGAGCGCCGATGTCGTCGAGAATCCAGACGCCTCGCCCGTGCGTGGCCACGACGAGATCGTCGAAGCGCGGCTGCACGACGAGGTCGTAGATTGGGACGTGGGCGAGATTGTTCTGCAGCGAATCCCAGTGGACGCCCGCATCGAGGGAGTACCAGAGTCCGGTTTCGGTGCCGGCGAAGAGCAGCCCAGGGCGTTTGGGATCTTCGCGCACCATGCGGACGTAGCTGTCGTGCGGAAGGTTCGTCACGATCGATGACCAGTGCGCGCCGAAATCGTGCGTGACGTAGAGATATGGTGCGCGATCGCCAAGCTTGTGATTTTCGGCCGCGAGGTACGCGGTGCCGTCGGCAAAGCGGGACGGGTCGATGTTCTCGATGCGCGCCCATTCCGGCAAGCCGGAAAGGCCAGGGGTCACGTTCGCCCAGTGCGCGCCGCCATCTCGCGTCAACCACGTGAGGCCGTCGTCGGTACCGACCCAGATCTCGCCCTTTGCGGTCGGCGACGGCGCGATGCATGAGATCGTGTCGTAGACCTCGGTCCCGGCGTTGTCGACGGTAATCGGTCGCCCCGATGGAACCTGTTTGCTCTTGTCGTTGCGCGTGACGTCCGGGCTAATCGCGGTCCAGGTGTTGCCGCCGTCATCGGTGCGCAACAACATCTGCGCGCCGAAATAGAGCGCGTTGGGCTCGAGCGAGGAGACCGCGACGGGCGCGACCCAGGCGCCGCGATACTTATACGCATCTGCTCCCGTGCCCGAGTACGTGTCGGGCCACGGGCTGATGAGCCGCGTCTGCATCGAGGTCCGATCGTAGCGAATGACGGCCTCCTGATATCCGGTGCCGTAGATCACGTTCGGGTTCGCAGGTGAGAAAACAATCCACCCACTCTCACCACTGTTTGGAGAGAACCACTGATCCGGCGTGATTGCGCCGCTGAAGCTCATGCTTGGTCCGCACACCGCCCCGGGATCCTGGAACTCACCGCAGATCGTGTACGGTATCTCGTCATCGGCCGAGATGTGGTATGGCTGAGAGACGATCAGCTGAGGATCCCGCCACGTCTTACCGCCGTCGAGCGAAAGGCGAACGCCGGCGTCGGCGGCGATGATCGCGCGTCTACCGTACACGGAATCGATCCACATCTGATGGTGATCGTAGCCGTTGGTTTGCATTCTTTTGATCGTCCTTCCGCCGTCGAACGACTCGGAGGGGAAGATCGACATGAAAAAGATGTGCTTCGCATTCTTTGGATCGACGGTAAACTGTGTGAAATAGTACGGACGTTGATCGAGCTCGTGTTTGTCGCTCACAAGACGCCAGTGCACGCCGCCGTCGCCGCTGCTCCAGAAAACGCCGCTCTTCGATTCGATCAAAGCATAGACGCGCCGCGGATCGCTCGGTGCGAATTGCACGCCGATACGTCCCATCAGTCCGCCTGGAAGGCCCGCTCCTAAAAGGCGCGCCCAATGCGCGCCCGCATCATGCGAAACGAAGATACCGTCTGCAGTGCCTCCGCTCGTCAGCATCCACGGCTGCCGTTGCACCGTCCACATTCCTGCGATGACGTAAGAAGGATTTCCCGGTGAGATCGCCACCGTCGACGCGCCGGTCGTTGGCCCTGCGTACAACGAGCGCGTCCAGTGCTTTCCGCCGTCGCGTGTCACATAGACGCCGCGATCGGGTCCAGATGCGAATGGGTCGCCGACCGCGGCTACATAAACGAAGTCCGGATTGCGCGGATCGATGGCAATCTCGGCGATTTGGGAAGTGCCGTCGAGGCCGAGATGCCGCCAGGTCTTGCCGCCGTCGTCGGAGCGCCATACGCCGTCACCAAACGCGATATCGTTGCGAATATTCGGTTCGCCCGTTCCGACGTAGACGATCTTGGGGTTCGACGGAGCTACCGCGATTGCGCCGATCGAGCTCACCGGCTGTTTGTCAAAAATCGGCTTCCACGTAACGCCACCGTCGGTGGTCAGCCACAGGCCGCCAAGTCCGCCGGCGTAGTATGTCTGGGAGTTACCAGGAACGCCGGCGACCGCGTCGATCCGGCCAGTCGTCGGCCCAACGCTGCGAAACTCGAGGTTGGCAAACGGCGACGGAACCGCCGAGGAGGCGGGTGCACCGGCAAGCGCCACGAGAACGGCACACAAGACCGGATATCGAGTCATCGACGCCGACATTCTGAGGTTTATAGTTTCCACACCTTTATTAGGCCTTTGCAGTTCGGCGGCGGGTCGAGCGCGAAGCGCGATCCATAACTTGCGGAGGTATAAAGGTGAGACTTCATGTGTTTCTGGCTCTAGTGCTGTTATCGTGCCTCTCGGGACCGGCATCTGCCCAGGTGGCGAGGCGCATTTACCTCACCTCGCCGATGGCCGCGCGGAACCAGTTGCCGTTTTCCAGCGCTGTCTTGGCCGGGAACACATTGTACATTGCCGGAACGACCGCGGTTCGGCCCGGCGTAAAGAACGCGTTCAGTCCCGTACAAGAAGCGCGCGCGGTGATGGACGATGTGAAGCGCGTCGTGGAGCGCGCCGGCATGACGATGGATGACGTTGTCTCGATTCAAGTCTTCTGCACCGACCTGACCGACTACGGCGCGTTCAACCGCGTCTACGCAACGTATTTTCATGGGCACTATCCGGCCCGCGCCTTCATTGGTGCCGCGAATCTGCTCTTCGGTGCCCGTTACGAAGTCATGGGCGTGGCCGTGCGCCGGCAGTCGCATGATTAACTAGGAATCTGAGTGAGAGGAGACCGGACGGGCTCACGCAGCGTGAGCCAGGCGTGAGCCGAGCCCGTTCGGTGCGCGAGCGTAGATAGCGCGTCTACTTCATCGGGAAGATAGTGCGTGCGGTCGCGTTTGGGGCCGCAGGCGACGAAACCGACAAGCTGCCCGCGCACCGTCATCGGAAGCAACAGCGCGCCACGAAGCGGATGCCTAGGCTCATCGCACTCGAACGGTTCGCTCCAGCGTCGCAGTCGCAAGACCGCGAGGTCGTCGCCGGAGAGCAACAGGGGGAGGTCGTAGCTTTCAGTCGGTGTTGCCAGTACAAACGCCGAGCCGTCGAGCGTATATACCGCAGCATACTCGGTTTCGAGGCGCGCGCGAAGCACGTCGAACGTATCCGAGATCAGTCGGTTTGGATCGGCGATTAAGTCGACTTCACGAGCGAATCGGCGAAGCGCCGCTAGTGCAACTGCCTGCGCTCGGAAGACCACTGCGTTGACCGCGTGCTCGGTCCGCCGATGGAGTGTCGTCAACGCAAAGCCCATCAGCAGGGCCAGGGCCAGCTCAGCCATCAGCGCAAAGCGCGACTCGGCGAGCCATCGCGCAAATATCCAGTCCACGAGTGCTAGGGCCGCTACCACGATCGATGTGACGACCGCGTACACGAGCGCGCGACTGAAGACGAAGCGGATATCGAAGAGTCGGTGCCGGAGTACGGTGTAGGCAAGCGCGATCGGCGCGATCACCGTCCAAGCGATTGTCAAATTCGCGAAAACGACGGGTAATGCAACTCCCAGATTGAATTCAGTGCCTCCCACCACGAGGTTGGGAACGTACGCGATTGAGAAGGCGGCGACGATCCACTGCAAACGGCTGCGGATCTCGCGATCGGCGGTGACGTACCGCGCGACGAGTACGACGATGCCCGCGGCGAAGACGGCATACGCTGTTGACTGCACAATCGCGGACAGCCACCCTGGAAGCAGCGCCGCAGCGAAGACGAACGCACTGCTTGCGATAAAATAAGAAGCAGCCAAGATCGGGGCTACGCCAAAGAGCAAAGCGCGTTCAGCGATCAAGGCGGTGCGCCGTAAGGGGATGTCCGGAAAACGCATCGCAAATGAGACGAATGCGGAGGGTGAGATAGCTAATGCTAGATTTCCGTACAAGACCAGCGCGAAGACTGCTGCGAACGGCAGGTGCTGGTAGAGTGTCACCCCGTCGTTGCAGAATGAGTACGAGAAGCCGTAAAACGCCCACGTCACCGGGCTGGGGCGCAGCAGCACCAAGGCGGCGGCGATGACGATGTAGAGAAGGAGTGCCAAGCATTCGACCACGTCGGTGACGTTGTCGCCGAGCGTGCGCGCCCGCGTCTGCGCCGTTACCGTCACCGCACGTCCGGACTCCAGCGGCAGCCGCATCGTCTGACCCGCATCGGCAAGTATGTAACTGGGTGCTGCGAAAAACTTGACGCGCTGCGCCGGGGGCAGTCCCGCGACGTCGATGCGGTCGCCTGCGCGAAGGCCCGCGTGCTGCGCGTTCACACCGGCCCAGGTCACTTCGCCCGATCGATTCGCCGAAAAATCGAACGCCGCGTAGGGATGCCACGGAATGAAAAGGTCGCTAAGAACCGTGACGACCACGATCGAGGCAGTCAACAGGATAAAGACGACGCGGACCACGGCGCGACTATGCATACGCGGTTCGGTACTCATTCCGTCGCATCGTAGCTACGATCCGCCAGCGGCATTCTTCCCTTGAGGACTTTTTCGAGGTCGTAGCGCTCCTCGGTGAGAGTCTCCGGATTCCACATGCTGCGGCGCACGGCCAAGAAGTCGCCGTCATATACGTGTATCGCGCCGCTCAGCCGCCCGAGAGGGTTCACAACAGAATGAATGACTTCGGGCCCGAGAATGGCAGCGTCGCCTGCACCTAAGGCGAGTCCGCCGACGGCGGTGATCTCGAATCCCGTCGGATGCGCGACGCGCTTCCAAAACATATTGTCTTCACGTCCGGCGTACATCCCAATGACGGCGGCCATGCGATGATCGTGGGGCAGCGTGATCTGATCCGCCGCCCAGATCGCGTTGAGCACGGTGAGGTCGGGCGCACGGTAGAGGACCTGTGCGCCCGGCTTCTCGGGTCGCCCGATACACGTGAGCAGCGCGACCGGATGGCGAACGGCGCGTGCGACGACTTCCTTAAGCGCGAGCCGCGAACGATCAGGTAATGCGGAACGCAGGTCGGCGATGAATTGATCGAGTTCGAACATCGTATGCTCCCCGAGACGCACTTCGACTGCTCAAAGCTTCGACCTTCGGTTCAGCTTCGTGGCGCACCGCGCGCTGGACGAACCGAACTCGGCAATCCGGCGCTGCTCGGCATCCGCGGCATTCTCGTCGACTACGAACGCGCGCTCTTCATCGACACCGCGCGATCATCTGTACACGCCGGTGAAGCCCGATCCCGTTTGCTGCAGGCCCGATTTCGCATCGTCGGCGAGCGCAGTTTCTCGTATCACTACGCGATCATCGCGAAGCCTTAGTCAATCCCTTGCGTCGAGTTGAGCCCGGACACCGCGAGTCTGGAGAGCGGGCCTAACGCCTCATTTGGCCGCAGCCCGTTGGGCTGTGAGACGATGGACGGCGTGGTCCAAACGACTCCTTTTTATAACGGGGACCGTGGACGCTGGTTGGGGTGCTGCTACACTGGCACTCTGTACCTGCGGAGCGTAGGCTCCCACGGCTAATGGCTTTGCAGGGAAGCACTCCCCTGGTCGGTAACTTTTTGAGCCGGACGATTTCGGAGCGGAGGCAAGTGATGGCGCAACAAAAGAGCGGGCCCGTACTCACGGAATATTTGCTCAGGCTTGCCACTGATCACGACGCTTTAAGAGCTGCGCTTCACAACCCGACTAAGTCGTTAACCGACGCCGGACTAAGCGTCGAGCAACGGAAGGCAGTAATGAGTGGTGATTCTGAGATTATCACCGCGCACGTAGCGGCTGAGCTGCTACCGTTGATGAAGGCGACGGTAGGTGAGGAGCCCTTTAGCGACGGGGGTGTGAGGGTCAGCTTTAGGTTGGGATACGACCACCTTCAATTGATGACGCCGACCGCAGCTGCGGATGAATGATATGTAACGGCGCTTCTCTTTCGGCGGTCGGAATTGGTCTACGCGCACCATCACAGGCAACGCTGGAAGCGACCGCGCGGATCGAGAGTGCGGAGCAGGTTTTCACGTTGTTGGCCGATCCTCTTTCGGAATATTGGATCGGTACGCTGAACCCAAACACGAGGTCGCTTGACGGCTTCTACGTGGTCGGCAAGGATCGTCGCGAGACCTATCGCGAGATGGTCGAGGAAATTGTGGACGCGGTTCGAGGAGGTCTGCGTGTCTGCGCGGTCGCCTACGGACACCCGGGAATAGCGGCATATCCGCTGCACGAATCAGTGCGGCGCGTTCGCGCCGAGGGATTTCCTGCCGAGATGCTGGCTGCAGTATCGGCCGAGGACTGCCTTGCCGCAGACCTTGGAATCGACCCCCTCAAAGGGGGATGCCGTAGCTATGAAGCGACGGATTTTCTTGTCTACCGGCGACCGGCTGACCCGACGAGCAACCTAATCTTGTGGCAAATCGGCGCCATTGCGGAGCCGGGATACAAATGCCAGCGCGGTCTTTGGAATAGGAAGGGCCTCGTCGTGCTGACCGAGACGCTCCTTGAAGTGTATCGACCCGATCACGAAGTGATCGTGTACGAAGCCGCTCGACTGCCGCTTTGCAGTGCAACGGTGGAGCGTATTCCCCTAGAAACTCTTCCTTGTGCTCGAGTAACGGCGATGTCGACGCTGTTCGTCCCTCGGATGGTTGAGGCGCAAATCGATGCGACCATGCTGCGGCGTTTAGGAATTCGCGCGACCTCGAGAACGTTGACGACCAACTCGCGCTAAGAACTTCTGCTAATGTCGAGGTTTGCGCGTGCGGTCATTGTAGTCGTCCTGGGTGTTTGGACGCTCGGGACTTTGGCGCCCCAGATGAGCTGCATCTGGCAACGGTGCCCAAGCGACGGTCTCTCGACTGATTTTGACGGCGTGGTGGACGACGTACAGCCGGGGTCTCCGGCAGCTCAGGCGTCAATCGCTCCGGGAGACCGCGTCGTGCCGCCTTTACCCCGCGACCTATTTCGACAGCCGTCTCCTCCAATATCGCTTAAGCTGCTGCACGCCGGCACGATACGCTCCGTGTACCTTATCGCACAACCGAGCAGCCTCACGCTTTCAGAAAAGCTGCGCCTGTTTGCCCTGTGCGCGTCGTATCTGATATTCCTCGTCGTCGGCTCTGCACTGCTCCTGCTCCGGCCGAGCCCGATGACGTGGTCTTTCTATCTTTTTTGCTTCCTGCGCCGCTACGGTGACCTTTGGTTCTACCTTCCGGGACCAGGTGCGTTCTTCTGGGTAAGCTACCTGTTTTTTGCGATCCTTGGCGGAGCCAACTGCGCGCTCGTAACGATCTTCGCGCTGCGCTTCCCGAGTGACCGTCTCGAAGGGTGGCGCCGTCCTGCGGCTCGCATCGCAGTCCTACTTGCGATCCTGTTTCCCCTGGCGTGGCTTTACGTTTTCTGGCGCGTAGTCTTCATGGGACTGCCGACGCAAGCGCCCGTGTCGATCCTGGTCTTCCTCACATCGATCGTTTACGTCTGTGCCGCCACGATCTTCATAGTGACGCTCGTGCTAAGCCGGGGCGACGCACGCCACCGGCTGCAGTGGATCCTCGTCTTTCCGTTCGTCTTGGTCATGCGCGTCGTGGCCATCAACCTGCCGGATTCGCTGGCCCCGTGGTCGTCTGACGTGCTGGTCGCTTTAGCCGTCCTGATTCCGCTTACCGTGGCATACGCGGTTATCCGGCGGCGCGTCTTCGACGTCGAGTTTGTCGTCAGCCGCGCGATGGTGTATGGCTCGATCACGACGATCGTTGCGGGAACGTTCCTGCTGTTGGATTGGTTCATGTCAAGACAGTTCGCAGCAACGCGTTTCACGCTAACCGCCGAAATCATCGTTGCCCTAGCCCTGGGCTCGTCGCTCAACTTACTACATCGAAACGTCGATCGCTTCGTGGACCGGACCTTCTTTCGACAGCGTCACCTTGCGGAGCAGAGGCTGACGAAGGCAGCCGCAGCCGTAATCCGAGCCGAGTCGCTTCAGGCGGTCGACAAATTCCTAGTCCACGAGCCCGTCAAGGCACTAGACTTGACATCCGCTGCGATCTTTCATCGAGACGAGGATGGAAAATCATTTCTTCGCGAGGTGACCGTCGGGTTCGATCGAAGCGACGTGCGCGAGCTGACCTCTAATGACTCGCTGGTTCTGCACCTGTTGGCCGAAGAGGAGCCCGTGCGGCTGGCCGACATCGCGTGGTCGACGGACGAACTGCCCGCGCTAGGGAATGCGGTGCTAGCCGTGCCCGTGCTGCTGCGCGAGCACCTGCTCTCCATCGTGCTGTACGGACCGCACCGCAACGGCGCCGACATCGACCCGGACGAAGTCCGAAGCATTGCCGTGTTGGTCGAGCGAGCCGGCGCGGCCTACGATCATATTGAAGCGCGAACCCTGCAAGCCCGAGTCGATACGCTGAGGCGCGAGTGCGAAGCCAGAGATCGCGAGATCGAAGCGTTGCAAGCCGAGGCGAAATCGCTACGAAATCGATCGGCGCCGGAAAGCCCGAGCACCGCGTAGGTCGCCGCCGCGGCGGCGACATCTTTTTGAGGGTTCGCCGGATCAGCGTCGAACGTTACGTCCATGGACGATCTTGGGGCGGTCTTCGACGAACACGTGCGCGCCGAGTTCGAGGCGCATGATGCGAGCGCGACTATGGCAACGATGAGCGCGCAACCGCACCTCTACCACCTTCCGACGATGCTCGGCGGCAACGGTCGTGACGAGATTTTTCGGTTCTATCGCGACCACTTCGTAACGAAGTGGCCGAAAGACACTCTGGTCCATCGCATCTCTCGGACGACTGGAAGCCAGCAGATTGTGGACGAACTCGTTATGGAGTTCACGCACGACTCCCCGATCGATGCGTTGCTCCCGGGTGCTGCGCCAAGTGGCAAGCACGTCTTGCTGCCCGTCGTCGTCGTCGTGGGGTTCTGCGACGGGAAGGTGGCATACGAGCACATCTATTGGGATCAAGCGTGTCTGCTGGCGCAGGTCGGCCTTTTGGATCGTGCGACCCTCCCCATCACGGGTGTAGAGCAAGCGCTCAATCTGATCGATGGAACGTATGCGACCAACGCGCTCCTCTCGCGTTGCGATGGAACGGGTTAGCTCGCCCATCGACAGTGCGGTGGGATGGTCGCGGCTCGCCGTCGTTTCGGTCTTTCTCATATGCTTAGCGACTGGAGCGGCAAACGGCATCCTGCGCTTCGATGATCTCTGGGCGCTTGCGCGCGGCCCGTATGCGCCGTACTTAGCAGCCTACAAGATCGCGCCGTGGTTCTTACCCCAGTTTATGCTGTGGAGCGAAGGCTTGTGCGCCGCGACGTTCGCTGTGGTTGGGCTGATCATCGCTTGGCGCGGAGCGGCAAACTGGATGACGGTTTTCTCCGGGGTCGCGCTGATGACGTACGGCGCGACGATACCGCCACCGATGCACGCGATCGTCGTATCGATTCCGTCCTTGCCGACGATTCTTGTCCTGGAGCGCAGCATCGGTATCGCGCTTTTTGTGATCTTTCTTTACCTGTTCCCGACCGGGCGTTTCCGTTCGTGGATATCCATTAGCCTGGCTGGTGCCGTCGCCGCGTGGGCGCTCGCTTGGCCATTCATCCCATCGCTCAACCCGTATTTATTGCCCAAGCCGTGGCCGTTCATCGCGCTTACGTGCCTCTTAGGCAGCGGCGTCATCGTTCAGCTCTACCGCTTCCAATTTAGCACACCTTTGCAGCGCCAACAAACGAAATGGGTCGTATACGGCGTAACGATCTCGGTGTTGGGAGATCTTATATTCCACTTGCCATGGGGCGTGTTCGGCGCGGAGCGCGGGTCGGATTTGCTAATCCTTCTCGCGCATCAGCCATTCTTTATCGCCTCGCAGCTCGCGGTACCGATAAGCATTGCCTTCTCGGTGCTCTACTATCATTTGTGGGAAATAGATCTCGTGCTGAGCCGCACGCTCGTCTACGGCCTCTTGACGGGTGCAGCGGTGGTCTTCTATGCAGCAGCGCAGCCGACCGCGTACGCGATTATTCGATCTGTGTTCGGATCTTCGGCGGCAAAGTACTCCGAAGGCGTCGCGATCGCCGTGACAGGGCTCGTTCTCAAGCCGATGTACGATTGGCTCAAGGCTGCCGTCGATCGAAAAATGCGTCCCGACGACGTTGACCTTAACGAGGAGTTCCCGGAGTTCGCTTCCGAACTTCGTGGGCGAATACCACTTGCCACCCTTCTCGAGGTACTGGTACGGCTTTCAGCGCGTATGTTTGACGTATCGAGCGCAGTCGTTTACTTAAACGACGGCACCGGGAAACTGCGCGCGCGGGCGAGTTGGGGTAAGTCGATCGAGGAGGCTTCGACGGCGATACCGGCTCCCGCTGTGACGAGCCCTTCCGCCGACGACGGCGTCATATTCCTAGGGAGCGGAGACCACGCTAGCGTTGCCGTGCCGCTCGTGGTTGCCAGGCCTAAGTTTGCAGACGTTATCGGCGCCTTGGTACTTGGTGAGCGCGTGGCCGAACGAGGCTACTCGGCAACGAATCTTACGACGTTGAGAGAGCTGGGCGCGCTGGCCGGCACCGCAATCTATTTTGCCTCTCCGAAAACGACCGGCACTCCACCTTAGCGGTCGCGCCGCTTTGACAGGGCTTGCTTATCGCGCCATGTCGTCGTCGTGCAGCCCGAAGTAATGCCCAAGCTCGTGAATCACGGTTTCGCGTATCTCCGCGACCGCCTCTTCTCGCGTACTAGCGACGCGGTTAATCGGCCCGCGAAAAATAGCGATCTCATCGGGCAGCAACGGCATGTCATGCGTGCGCTCGGTGAGCGCGACTCCCCGGTAGATGCCGAGCAGCTCCGAATCGTCGTCATCAGCTTCGATGTCATCGAGATCGTCTTCCGTAGGTTCGTCTTCGATCGCGATCGCAACGTTCTTCACGAGGCGAGCAAAACGGCCGGGAAGCGACTCCAGCGCTTCGGCGACCGCGCGCTCGAACTCGTCGCGCGTTAGATTGCCGGCCATGGCCGTCAATCTTCGCGAACCACTCGCAAATACCGCGCGAGGGATCCGGCAAAGCCGCCAAAAAAGAAGGCGCGTGCAGCGCGAACCGGTCATCGTGGATGTTGTTCGCACGCCCGTTGGGCGCCGCGCGGGTGCGCTTTCCGGAGTGCATCCGGCGTCCTTATTGGCGCTAACCCTGCGGGCACTGGTGGAACGGAACGGCGCTGTACCGGTCGAGGACGTTATTGCCGGTTGCGTCAGTCAGACAGGCGAGCAATCCCTAAATATCGCGCGCACGGCCCTCCTTGCGGCGGGTTTCCCACATACCGTTCCCGGCACAACCATCGATCGGCAGTGCGGTTCCGGTCAACAGGCCGTGCATTTTGCCGCGCAAGGCGTTCAGAGCGGAGCATATGACGCCGTCATTGCGTGCGGCGTTGAATCGATGAGCCGGGTCCCTTTAGGTTCCTCGTTCGCCGGCGACGCGGCATTGCCGTTCGAGGTTCTCCACAGTAGGTATGGTACATTTATGCCAAATCAAGGCTTAAGCGCCGAGCGCGTCGCGCGTGAATGGAGAATTTCGCGAGCCGACCTGGACGAATTCGCAGCGCGGAGCCATCGGCGGGCGCGCGCCGCGTGGGCAAGCGGCGCGTGGCAGTCGCAGATCGTAATCCCGCCTGAAGTGACCTTGACCCGTGACGAAGGAATTCGTGAGGATTGCGACTTGGAGCGGCTTTCACAGTTGAAATCGGCATTCACCGAGGATGGGGTCGTGACGGCCGGCAATTCATCGCAAATCAGTGACGGCGCTGCGGCCGTCCTGATCATGGAGAAGAAGGCAGCGCAGCTCGCCGGCTTGCCGGTTCGTGCCCGGTTTGCGTCGTTCTCCGTCGTAGGCGATGACCCGGAGCTCATGCTGATGGCGACAGTGCCTGCAACGCGCGACGCGCTTTCGCGTGCAGGCCTTCGCATGTCCGATATCGACTGCTTCGAGGTTAACGAGGCGTTCGCCAGCAACGTCATCGCTTGGATGCGGGACCTAGACGCACCGCGCGATAAAGTCAACGTTAATGGAGGTGCAATCGCAATAGGTCATCCGCTCGGCGCGACGGGGGTGCGCCTTTTGGGCGCGCTTCTCATGGAGCTCGAACGTCATAATATGCAGTATGGACTCCAGACGCTTTGTGAGGGCGGCGGGATGGCGAATGCCATGATCGTCGAACGGCTCGTCACGTGACGCTTTTTCACTAGGTAGCGCAGCGTTGGACTGCGTTGTGGTCGCGCTCGCGATAAATGTTCCTGGGCCGTTGGCGACCGCACGCCTTGCGCGACTCGGGGCCCGTGCGATCAAGGTCGAGCCCGAGAATGGCGATCCCTTGGCGCGCGCGGCTCCGGCTTGGTACGCGAAGTTGGTCGCTGACGTAGAGGTTAGACGCCTGAACCTTCGAGCGGACGACGGGCGGCATGCATTGCATGACATGTTATGTGACGCACAACTGCTCCTGACGTCGATGCGCCCGAGCGCGCTCGAAGATGTGGGTCTGGGCTGGAGCAGTCTCCATGTCGACCATCCGCAGCTTTGCCACGTGGCGATCATCGGCGAGCAGACGCCCAATCAGAATCGCGCCGGTCACGACCTCACCTACCAGGCGCGGGCGGGCCTATTGACTCCGCCGGCCATGCCCCGAACGTTACTAGCAGATCTTTTCGCGGCCGAGCGCGCCGTGAGTGCGGCAATGACTCTACTATATGAACACCAAGCCACCGGAATTGCGGCGTATTCCGAGGTTGCGATTGCAGACGCCGCTACTCTCCTTGCCGATCCGATTCGATACGGCTTATGTGGAGAGGGCGGCGTACTTAGCGGAGCATCTGCGAATTATCGGATCTACCGTGCACTGGATGGATGGATCGCACTTGCGGCACTCGAGACGAAGTTCCAAGACTGCCTTCGAGACGCGCTTCACCTGAAATCTCTTGATGGACAGAATTTGCAGCAGAGGTTCTACGAGCATACGTGCGAGTATTGGGAGGACTTCGCAATTCGACACGACTTGCCGATTTCCACAGTCGCCGCGATTTGACGCGCGCCCTGCATGCTAGGCCGGCTCATCAGCGCGGCGAACGTACTTAGCTCCCGATCCCTTGGGTTTCAGGAGGGCGCATATGAAGCGCATGATTGGTAGCCGCCGCGTCATTAGTGTTGGCGCGGCCGTCGCACTGCTCTCGGGCTGCGGTGGGTCGCAGCCGCCGATCGCCGCGCCGGACGCAATGCCGCCAGCCACTTTGACCACCCATCTGAGAGCATTTTCTTACACCGGCGCGAAGCAAACGTTCGTCGTGCCGAGGGGCGTTACGAGAATCGCCGTCGTCGCGCTGGGCGCCGCGGGGTCTGGTCATGACAGCGTCCCTTGTGACCCCGACCGCGATTGCTTTGGCCGTGGAGGGCGCGTCTACGCGGAGATTCCAGTAAAACCGAGGGAAAAGCTCTACGTCTATGTAGGCGGCAAAGGAAAGTCAGCAGCGGGCGGTTTCAACGGAGGTGGCGATGCCGGAACACCTGGACGTGGCCGGTTTCCGGGTTATGGTGGCGGCGGAGCCTCGGATGTGCGAGAAGGCGACAACAAGCTAAAGGATCGCGTGCTCGTCGCCGCCGGCGGGGGCGGACAGGGGGGCCCAGGCTCGGCTCTTAGCCTCTATTACGACAGTAGCGGCGGGAATGGCGGCGGTAAAGATGGCGAGAGTGGTACCAGCCCCTTTGGTGGT
Organism: Vulcanimicrobiota bacterium; assembly: GCA_030042755.1. Next base: position 20,094 of record JASHZC010000060.1, read on the forward strand.
GGAGGTGGCGGCGGCTCGCAAACTCAGGGCGGCGCCGGCGGTGCTCCCGGCACAGGAAGCGGCTCGGGGAGCCCAGGGCAGCCGGGGAGCCGCGGCGCGTTGGGCCTGGGCGGCAGCGGGGGCAACGGAGCAAACGCCGGCAGCTCCGGTTATTCAGGCGGCGCCGGCGGCGGCGGGGGCGGCGGCTACTACGGCGGTGGCGGCGGCGCCGGTGGCGGCGCTTCTCTTAAAAGCTCCGAGCTTTCGGCGACCGGCGGCGGCGGATCCTCGTGGGCCGAACGCCGCGCCAAGCACTTTCGAACCTGGTCGGGCTGGATAAGTGCAAAAGGCAACGGCCTCGTTGTCTTCAGCTGGCATTGATTCACCGTTGCGAACGAACACGCTTAAGCGAACAATTGCTTCGCTCGGCGAGCCCGTTTGGATGCGGGCGCTCGGAGAGCGATACGGTCGCGGCGTCGTCGTCGCGCGGTGGCGACATGACAGCGCGCGCGTCTCGATTCCGACAGCCGATGCCGTTCGCGTCGTTCTCAGCCTAAGCAGCGGACAGCGGATCCGGCATTCCGAGCGAGGGCGAACTCTATCGGCGCCGGGCTTGCCTGGCCACGTCAGCGTTTTCCCCGCCGGAATATCCACCGACACGATCGTGGAAGGCGAGGCGGATATCGTGCAGGTGTTCATCAAGCCGCAAATCCTGGGGCTGAATGCAGATAAGCCACTGTTCGGATCTTCCGTTTTTGAGTCCACGAACGAGAGGCTAAAGCAGACTGCCATTGCATTGTTTGTGGCAATCGAATGTGATGATCTGAGACGACGCGATGTGGCAGAGATCGATCTCATACAAGTGCTGTGCGGCTTGCGGGCGTTGCCCATCAGCGCCGGTACGGAGGCCGCGCGGCGAGGATCGCCTTCCCTCGCAATCGACCGCTTCGAGCAGGTGATCGACGAAGTGGCGCGAGGCTTGACGGTTCCGCCGCTCAGAGTTGAGGAACTCGCCGCCGCCGGCCATTTAAGCGTAAGCCATTTCATCCGTTCTGTGCGTCAGACGATCGGATCGACGCCACATCAACTGGTGATGCTTCGTCGCGACGAACGCGCGATGACTCTCTTGGGCGAGCGGGAACTTTCCGTCGCCGAGGTAGCCGACGCCGTCGGGTATGCCTCGCCGGCTCACTTCGTCGCATCATTCAGACACCGGTTCGGAGTCACGCCGGGCGCCTATCGGCAAGCGCTAAGCCGCCGGCGGTCAGCTTAAGAAGGTCATTTCTCGATACCGGGATCGAGCCTCTTTCCACTAGGCTTACAAACAGGACCGTAAGCCTTTGTTAGCTTTAGTGAAAGAGAGCTATAAACGTGACGAATACGGAATCGGATGCCGCGCGCACGACGCGTCTTTTGGCACTGATGACTCAGGGAGACAACGCCTTCAACGCTCGAGATTTCAAAGCCGTGGATGCCGTGCACCATCCGGACATGATTGCATACATAACGGGCAATGCGGAGCCAATTTACGGAAGCAAAGCGCACGCGGATGCAATGCAGCAATTGTTGCGCGTGTTCCCCGACATGCACGTGCAAACGCCATACCCCATTCAATTCGGCGGCGGCGACTGGATCACGGTCGTAACGCACGCTAGCGGAACGTTTACCGGCGAAATGAGGCAACCTGACGGTAAGATCGTTCCGCCAACCCGAAAAGCTTTCGACCTCGAGTTTGGTCAAACTACAAAATGGCTAGGCGATCGCCTCATCGTGATCTCGGCCTTTTGGGACTCGGCCTTATTGGCGAGGCAGATCGGCATCGCGTAGGAATGAACTTGGCGAGAATTTCTTTTTTGAGGCCGGCCGCTAACGCGGCTGTGCGGCTCAGGCTCTTGGCGCTGCGGCAGGCTCGGCGCTCCGACTGACTAAAAGGGCTAAAATGCGCCACGCAATCCGGTGGACGGCCGCCGGATCCGTCCTTGTCGTCGCGGCCGTCGTCGCGACTGCGGGGCACGTACTCCTTTCGGTCGCGATCCCTTCGTGCGTGGACCCCGAGTACCGCCACGTGGCGGTCGTCCCGCTCCTGTGCGGAGGATTAATCGGGATTGCCGTTGTCGTTGCAAGCGTCGCTCGTCGCAGCCTCGACCCCGTGGAGCGCGAAATCGCGATTCGCGCTCTCGCTCGCCGATCGGCCGGCGTCCCCGCTCTTGTCATGTGGGCCGCGGTTTGCGCGACCGCGCTGGTCGTTTTCTGTGTTGGAGAAGGGCTAGAACAAATCGTTGCATTTGGCCATCTCCTGCCGATTTCCGTGCACAACGAGTTACTCGGCATGCTCGGCCTCTTCGCGGTCTGTTCGGGGGTCGCTTGTGTCATCTTACGGCGTCTCCTGCAACTTATCATCGTGACGGTTGCCGTCGTCGTGGCATGGCTCTTTTGGGCTCGCCTCAATTTAGGTGATTTGTGCAGATCGACGCGTGAGACGCTGACATTCATTCCGCCGTCGAAGCAACTCGCTTTAGAGAGCGCCACGCGCCGAGGTCCTCCGGTCGCGCGTGCCTTAGTCTAGGGCGCCGACAGCCGGCGCCCCGCGTCGCGCGTTTTCTCCGGAGGAAAATCATCGTGTCGAATCGTTTCACTCCGCTTGTTGCGGCAAGCGGGCTTTTCGCGATTATCATGGTTTTGCGCTCGCCCGTGGTATGCGCGCAGGAAGATCCGGTAGCGGGTCATGTCGTGACGAGCACCGGTTCGGTACCGATAACGGCGTACCTCATCGAACGCAGCCAGAACCAGGAGCAAAAGCGTCTCGAGTTCTGGGAAGAGGCCAACGGGAAAGTGATCCTCGCGTACGACGTTGACATGACAAAGCTCATGCACATGATCGTAGTGTCCGACGACCTTACGTCGTTCCAGCACGTTCATCCGACGCTCGAGCCGAACGGCCATTTCACCATAGCCGTTAATCTTCCGGAGGCTGCTGGAGGCTATCACGTCTATGTGGACGGCATGCCGCACGGCTTCGGACGTCAAGTCATTCGTTTCGATCTCCCCAGCGCGGACGATGCTGCCGCGAGGCGCCTCGTTCACGAGACGGACGGCACGGTCCGCGTTGGGCCCTACACCCTAGAATATTCGCCGATCGTTGTCCCGGCCGGGGAAATTTCCGACATTGCGGTCACGATCACGCGAGATGGCCGTCCTGCCACCGATCTCCATCCGTATCTGGGCGTTATGGCGCATGGGGTCTTCATCGGAACCGATGATCTGGCGTACATGCACGTGCACGGGATGACCTCCCAGATGCTGGACATGGCGTCCGGCGCGAACGACTGCGGCGATAGCATAATGATGCAGATGAGCCCTCTGCCGCCAACGCTTAACATCAGCAATCAGTTCGAACTGGAAGTCCTCCCGCCACGCAACGAAGCCTATGACGGCTGGCTGCAGTTCATCGGTGGCAGCACGCTTTATACTGCTCCGCTGCTCCTCACGACGCGCTAGGAGAACCGATATGTTAAGAATCGTTCGTAGTGCAGTCGTGACCTCGGCTATCGCGACGTTGCTAACCGGCTGTCAAAGTGAAGGCGACGCAGTGCGGTTCGAAGCCAGTCCGCGCATCATCGCCGGTCACGCGACTGGGGCGGCGCAGTTGCTCTTTGGCTCCGGCGGAAACGCCGAGATGATCGTGCCGTTCCAGGACGGACCCGACACGCGTTTAGAGGCCTACTCTTCGCGTTCGCGCGCATCCGAGTGGGTGGACCGAGGCGCTATTTCACCACCCGGCACCGACATCGATGGCCAAGGCGAAAACTCCCCACGTTTTGCAATGGACCACAACGAAGTACTGTACGCCCTCTGGAGGCAAGAGACGCCGAGACCCCAGATCTACCTTGCTGCATACGACTGGCGTGTGAAGCATTACACGGCACCAATCCGCGTACGCGACGCAAACGCGAAGGGATACGCCGGCTTCGCCGACCTCACGGTGGGTCCTGACAACACCGTCTATATTGTGTGGCTTGACGAGCGCAATAAGGGTGCGTCGGACAGTTCGTCGGTTTATCTTGCCAGGTATCGAAACGCACGAGTCTCACAGAACGTCGAGGTGGCGAGCTCTACGTGTCCGTGTTGCCGTCCTACCGTAGCCGTGGCCGGCGACGGAACGGTCTACGTCGCCTGGCGGCACGACGACCACGATCTGCGTGATATTGCCATCGCGTCGTCACGGGACCAGGGCCGTTCGTTTTCGCCCCTTTACTATGTTGCCCACGATGGATGGCGGCTTCATGGTTGTCCAGAGTCCGGCCCATCGCTTTTGGTTGAGGGAAACCGGCTCTACGTCGCCTGGTACACGCAAGGCGCGGACGCGCGCTCGCGCGTTAACCTGTCGTTCAGCGACGATCGAGGACGAAGCTTCGCAACCCCGACCGAGATCTCCGGAGGTACCCTCGACGCGAATCATCCCCGTCTCTTCGCGCTCGCGCCGTCGGGGTTAGGGGCGGTATTTCAGGCGCGCGATGGCCGGCTCGACAACGGTTGGTCTGCGGTCGTCCCCTATTTCGTTCGCATCGGAGCCAACGCGATCCCAACGCGGCCGATCCCCGTCGCGAGCCCGGGTGCACGAGACGACACGACACCGTATGCGGTCGCTCCGGACGCGCAAAGCATGTTCGTGGCCTTCGCTTCGGGAATGCATGCCATGATGGTGCGAGCGCGTCTGTAAGCAAGCGCTAAGCCCGGGATAGTCGTCGGAGGTCGTCGGAATGCTGCGTAAGGTGCTGAAGATTGTCGTGGCGTTCGTAGTGCTCGTTCCGGCCGAGGTCCGCGCGCAGACCATCGCGGTGCCGCCCGATGCCAAGCTCGTCCGCCAAGTGGAGGGCGGCGGGGCGCAAGTCTACGCGTGCCGCGTCGGCGCGGGCGGCACGTATGTTTGGGCGCTCGTAGGTCCGAAAGCAGTGCTAATCAACGAAGACGGAAGTGATTTCGGCACCCACGGGGCAGGCCCGCACTGGACGGCCAGCGACGGCAGCACGATCGTTGCCGATGCTGCGCATCCGCTGGCTCGTGTGAACCGCCCCGATGCAGTGCCGGAGTTGGTATTGCGCGTGACGTCCGAAACGGGAAGCGGCATGCTTGCCGGCATTCGCTACGTTAGCCGTACCGACACGCTCGGCGGCACGCCGCCAGAGTCGGGTTGTGACGCCCAGCATGTCGGTGGAACGATCGCCCGGCACTATAGTGCGGTCTACAGCTTTTATCGCTAGCCCGCATAGTTCTCGCCGGCCTGGCGTACGAGCCAGTGAGGCAATCGTGTTCAGGAGGCGCGTCGGATCTTGGAATCAAGGACCGGTTCGGTCAGCTCCCCGCTGCCGATGAACTCGACTCGTTTATCGGTTCCGATGATGACAATCGTCGGGTACCCGCCTTTGAGATAATTTTTCGCGACGTTGAGTGATGCATCGAACGCCACTGGGTAGCGAACGTTGAAGTATCTCGCAAAGCCGAGGACATCGGCTTGCGATTCCGGCGAGTTGCGGTCGCTGCCGAACGGGCTGCCGGTTACGGCAACGAACGCCAGGCGGTTCTTATATTTGTCGTAGAGCCGGTTGAGTACCGCCGTCTCGCGTTGGCAGTGCGGGCACCAGGTCGCAAAGACCTCGAGAAAGACCGGTCGACCCGCAGTGGATAGGGCAAAAGGGCCGTGCGTGGTTTCGGCCGAGAACTCCGGTGCCGGATCGCCTGCGGCAAGGGAACTGTACGGGATGGTATCGCTGGCAGCTTGCGGTACAACTCGATTCGATACGGCAATGGCGACGATTATGCCGATCGCGACAATCCCGACCGTACCCCATAGCGCAATCACTGAAAAAGGAATGGAGCGCGCCGATCGGCGCGACGAACGACTGGACATGAGAAAACCCTCGCTAGAGATGCTGTGTGTTCTTTACGTTGGGTTAACTAGCGAGGCGCGGGGGAGCCCGCTTTCCGTAAGCCTGCGAAGCGTCCCAAGTGTAATCGAACGCGGCTAGAGCGGCACGCTTGGGTCGCTGTCCCGTGAAGTGCTCGCCGGAACGTCGCCGTCGCAGAAGAAGCGCGATGACGGAAACGAGGTGCGCATGCGCGTTTGCCAGCCAGCTGCAGACGACCCATGCCAAGCCGTTGCAGAGCGAACTGATCAACAGAATCAGTCCAAGTCCTACGAGCGGGACCCCGCCAAAGGCGCTGGCGACGCCGTCGAAACCACCTGACGCCAACTGCTCCGCGCTCTCCATCGCGAGCAAGACGAGACCGGCGCCGAGCGCGCTCCAGACTATCGCTTGCCAGCCAATTCGCCTTCGAAGACCATGAGCGATCGATGGCAGCGAGCGGTCTTGAACGGCCGCAAGGTGCATGGCATAAAGAAATACGCCGCAAAGACCAACCACGGCCGCGCCTAGCCCCACCGGAAAAACAGCGCCGTGAGTGTGGCGCCCATAATCTCCGCTCAGCAGGCCTGTAGATTGTGCGATTTCGAGAATCAAGTGAGCCAGGAACGCGGTGGCGAGCGTTGCCGAGAGGAACCCCGCCAACGCGACGCTTCCGTGCAGCCTGCGCATGCTCACGCGGCCTTCCTTGTATGTAGCTGGAAAATCCGCCTGCCGGTGAGTCTCTTCACGGCTTGAAGCGTACGCCCATGTTCAACTCGCGCCCGGGTCCGAAATGGTTGCCTTGGGCATTGAGCAGCGTCACGTAGTAGCGGTCGTTCAG